>DUGO01000205.1 GCA_013331375.1 Candidatus Methanoperedentaceae archaeon
CAGGCAGAGCACGACCCGGATGCAATATCTGTGCTTGTGACCGACTCTCTGCAGGTCGCCAGGGATACGGAGCGCGCCGCGGAAGGCATGGTCGTGGGATGGGACAGGAAGACCATAATCAGCAGGGCACTTGAGCATTCGTTCATAATCACGGCAGATACGATTGACGATTGCGTTGAGTTCGCTAACAGGTTCGCGCCCGAGCATCTTGAGCTCATGACGAAGGAGGACATCCTGCCCATGATACGGAACGCTGGCTCCATTTTCGTGGGCGAGTATGCGCCAGTTTCAGCCGGGGATTACGCCTCAGGCACGAACCACGTTCTTCCGACCGCAGGGTATGCGCGGGTGTTCTCAGGTCTTAACGTTGACCATTTCATGAAAAAATCCAGCGTGCAGGTAATCACAAAGGAGGGACTGGAGAGCATCGGGGATGCAATCGTCGCTCTTGCGGAGGCTGAGGGGCTGGGAGCTCATGCCGAAGCTGTGAGGCTGCGGTTCAAAATGCACAAAACTTAAATAACTGCACAAATAAGTATGTCTGGGTGATTTGATACATGAGCGCAGCAAGAAATATTGTGAAAATATTGATTGGGTTGATATTGATAGTGGTCGGCATAGCATGGTATTTCGTGCCGAGTGCCGCTCTGGACGGGTTCATTGCAGGTCTCGCATACACGCTGAGGCTGCAGGCACTGGTGACCCTGATAGTTGCATGTATCGGATTCTTCCTGTTCTTCATCGGGCTCATCGTGGCATGGATGGGCTACGATGACTACAAGATGGAAGCCGAGATGAAGAAAGAGGAGTCAAAGGAAGAGAAGAAAGAGGAGAAGAAGTAGCTCAGCAGAGCGTCTTCTGCTTTGACATTGCAAGTACCGTGCGCGACGTCTCCCACGAGTGCCTGACGAAATCCGGGAGCGAGCCGTGCACGCGAACCCATTCTTTCAGGAACTCCAAGGTGGCGGGGTCTGACGGGTACCCGCTGCCGATATCTTTTCCGATAGTCCGGGAAAGCGATAGCACTGACATATCCCTGCTCACCTTCGCAAGTATGGACGCTGCAGACACTATGGGATACGTCTCATCAGCATTGTGCTCTGAGAACAGCATGACCTTTTTCCCGTATTTTTCAAGTATGTTCTTGCCGAAGCGGGCTGCCACCACGTCTGCGGCATCAACATAGGCGCATTCGGGAGACAGCTCGCCGAGCACCTTCACATAGCAGTCCACCATGAGCTCGTTCATTGTCATCACTTTCCGCAGCTCGTCAATCTGGTGCGCCTTGACCTCAAGTACAAAGTATTTCTCTGCAAGCTTCCGTATCTCGCCCGCAAGCCTCGCCCGCTGTTTCGGGGAGAGCTTTTTCGAGTCGCGCACCCCGATTTTGCGTAGCAGGGGTATTTTTGTCTCATCCATCAGCACGCCTGCAACGAACATCGAGCCGACAACAGGACCCTTCCCTGCTTCGTCAATGCCTGCCACCTTCATGTGATGCTCCCTATCTTTTCGAGCTGCTCGAGCACTCTTTTGCGCATATCATGGACGTCGGGCAATGGCTTTATGAGCCTGCCTCCCTCGATATGCTTCTCAAGCATCGGCTCCATTCGCGTCCCGCAGCCGCACACGGTTTCCTCGTCCCTGCCTCTCACCTCGAACTCGAAGCATTCGGGGCACCTGTACACGAATTTCCTTCCCCCGAACTTGCCCCGCTTTGCGACCGGCTTCCCCTCCTTCTCTACAATATCCATCCCGAAGTCCACTGTCGCGGCATTGGATATCGCTGTGCCAACGCCAAAGCCGTCCGCACCTGCCCGGGCAAGCTCTGCTATCGTTGATTCGTCAAGCCCGCCTGAAACGAATATCCGGACATGACCATAGCCGCGCAGGTCGAGCTCCCATCTCACCTCCCTCAAAAGGTCCACGAACGAGCCCCTCCGCGACCTCGGGGTGTCAAGGCGCACGCCTGCAAGGTTTTTCACAGCCTCACACGCCATGATGGCTTCGGCTTTCTCATCGCAGTACGTATCCACAAGCGCTATCCTGGGCACGTCCTCCGATATCACCTTATCAAAGGCTGCAAAGGCTTTTTTCTGGTCCCCGAAACAGATTATCAGGGCGTGAGGCATCGTACCCATGGGCTTTTCGCCAAGCGCCTCTGCTCCCGCAAGCGAGCTCACGCCGTCGCACCCGCCAATGAACGCATACCTGTCGATAACGGGCGCAAGCGCGGGATGCATCCTTCGTGTCCCGAACGATATCAGCGTGGCATTCCCAGCCGCCATCCTGCACCGTGCAGTTGCGGTCGCGATGCCGCTTGCCTGGCATATCAACCCCAGCATCGGCGTCTCGAATATGCAGAACTCGCCGTACTTTCCCTCTGCATACATCACAGGCACAAGCACGCCTTTTTTCGTCCTGGGGCGGAAGACAGTACCTTCAGGCATGGCATACAGGTCGATATCCCTGCCAGCCAAGAGGTGCGCTATCTCGGAAAGCCCGCAGAAAATACCCCAGTCCCATCCACCGGGAAGGCTGCTGGTAGTGAAATCAGCAATCACATGCAGCCCGGTCATGTCAAATGCCTTAAGGATTTCCATCGTGCGGGTGAAATACACGTCCGTGGTGCCGCCTGACATGATGTCGTCCTCTGTAGCTATGTAGAATTTCACAATACCACCTCAGCCGATGTCGTGATTCCCGCACCATACACAGCCTTCATGTATTTAAGAGCCTGCTCATGCCCTTCATGTGTAATTGAGGCTGTGCAGTCACTGAGCACTATGCTCCTGAATCCTGAGAAAAAGGCGCTCCCGACGTTATTCTGCACACATATGTCAGTGCTCACCCCGACGAATATTAGCGTATCGACCCCGAGGTCGCGGAGAAGCACGGCAAGACCTGTGCCCACGAAGCCTGAGTACGTTTGTTTCGGTATGACGATGTCGCCCCGGGCTGGTGCAAGCTCCTCAACGATTTCAGAGCCCCGGCTTCCGCTCATGGCATGCACACCCCATATCCCGAGCTCAGTATCCTCTGCCGAGTGCGCATCCTGCAGGTAAACCACAGGGAGTTTCTTTTTCCGTGCCCGTGCGATGAAGTCCGTGACCGCAGGCACTATCGCCTGTGCGCGCTCGCTGCCGAATTTACCGCTGACAAAGTCGTTTATCATGTCAACCACGATTACAGCCTTCACGCTATCACCCCTTCATGAGTATTTGCCTGCAAGCGTATGTGTCTTGTGGAACTGTTTTGCGCCTACATCAAGCCGTATGCCGTTCTGCCTGCAGAAGTTCTCAAGCATACCGTAGAAGAGCCTGTGCTCGCCTGCATGGATGACAGAAGAGTTGTGAGCCCTCATCAGCAGGTCAGGATACCCGCCGCGAATGACTGCCTCTGCGCGTACGATGTCTGCAATTTTCTCCACAAGCCCGCGTTCATGCGCCCATCCCGGGAACTCCACGCGGCTCGGGACAGCGCTGCCTGTGCGCATATAAAAGAACGCGATCCCGTCCCTGAACCTCCCGTATGAGTCGAGCACAGAGCCGAGCGAGCCCTGCCTCCTGTCGTCGCGGTCGCATAGGAACGAGCGCGTGCGGTCGCCCCAGTCCATGTTGAAGAGATACACATCCGAAAGCTTTGTCTCTGGCAGCCCGAACAGGAATCCCATCATCCTGGTAACATCGCGCGGCATGCTGGAATCGATAAAGCCTATCACAGGGTTCATTGTGCGCTCCGATACCTCCAGCAGCCCTGTTACCGCCTTCACGTACAGGCTCCGCAGCGCCTCGTTCAGGAAATTGACATGCGGCAGCACAAGCGCGCCGTCCAGCATCACGAATATGCCCTCATGCTCTTCCATGAGCCCGATGAGCGCATCGCACTCAGCCTCAAACCTGCGCGCGTCAACGAACTCCCTGCTCAGCGCATGCACGCTGTGCGCTTCGAACTCGTCCGGTGTTATGAGCCGTATTCCGGTCTTCTGGATGACACCCTCCCCCGTATGCGAGTTGAATACGCTTGCAACCTGGACAGCCCCGACGGGTATATTGTACAGCTTTTCAGCGTATATCTGGCTCCCGTCAACGGCGCCAACCGTCACGCTGCCAAGCACGGAATCAACCCACTCAATGGCTTCGCTCCTGTTTTTCCATCGTTTGCCGAACTCTCTTATGAGCTTTTCACCCTCAAGCAGCCTTGCGCCGCTATACGCAGGCAGCATGCCGTTCATACTGGTATCAGCGCGGTCAAGCTCAACCAGCCTGTCCTTATACTCGGCTGCAAGCAGAGAGCGCTCCCGCTCATATGAAAAAAGGGCATCGCGCTTCAGGTCGAACTGAAGAGACAGTTCCGCAAGGTTAATCATCGCGTATCAAATCATGAACCCGGTCTCAGACCTGGGAAGGATGCGTATCAGGATGTAATCTTTCATCCTCGACGGCATTACAGTCGCAATGTCGGAGAGCACCACACCTTCGACGAATTTCACCTCTTCAAGGCGGTCATGGAACTCCTCGTA
>DUGO01000206.1 GCA_013331375.1 Candidatus Methanoperedentaceae archaeon
TTCAAATCCGGTCGGGCCCACTTTTGCACCGATTAAGCCAGAATGATACTACAAGTGAAGAAAATGTAAAAAGGGATATGTATGAGCTTCACAACACCAAACTGCATTAAGATAAACATTCTTCGAATTCTCGTATCAACGCTTGCAGTAATGTCGCAGGCAGCCACCACATCAGCCGCGGTTGATATCTCTGCATGCACCACAATCTCAGCTCCGGGGGAGTACAGGCTCATACAGGACCTCCAGCTGCCGCCACCGCCCAATCCCAATAGCACCTTCCCAAACGACTGCATCGGTATCGTTTCAAGTGATGTGGTCCTGGACGGTGCGGGTTTTACGATCAATGGTTCGCAGAGACCCGGCGTGTATGCATATAATGTCACAACTTATACATCCGGGCTGACGAACGTAACAGTTAAGAACCTGATAATAACGAACTTGATTTTCGGGATAGAATTCTCATATGTTTCAAATGGTTCCATCATAAATAATACAATGAGATCGACGCAGTACGGGCTTCTCCTGCAAGGCTCTGATAACATCAGCATAACCGATAATAATGTAAGCCTGAACTGGTTTGGCGTGGACATAGAGAACTCCAACAATAGTCATATAACTGGCAACAGAGTGACATCAAGCTCTTACGGGATTATTTTCTATGAGGCAACAGGAAATCTCATTTTCAACAACTATTTCAATAACACGGTAAATGCGCGTGACTATACCGGCGGTAACATCTGGAACATCACAGGGACGCCCCAGCTGAACATCTTCGGGGGACCCTATCTCGGAGGCAACTTTTGGAGCGACTATTCAGGTAATGATACTGACGGCGACGGTCTGGGTGATACGCTGCTCCCCTATACCATTTACAATCTTACCACTGGTCCGCGCGGATTCGACTACCTACCCCTTACAGCAGAGCGGGTCATTGGGACTGTGCCCTCTGGAGGTACTGTCACCACAGACCCGACCGGAAGCGGTCCCGTTGCTTCTGACCCCATGGAAACCTCAGTTACGACCCCGGTCGGCGGCACGGTCACTATTGAGGAGACATCAGCCACCCAGCAGGCGCCGGTGGGCTATTTCCTTATCGGGAACGAAATCGTCATCACAGCCCCCGATAGCACGAATACAAGTCCGCTTGTCATCAATTTCACGGTAGACGCCGTGCTGATACCTACCGGGCAGCCTGACCTGGATGCCATAGTGGTGTACAGGAACGGTGTACCCGTGATGAACTGTATCGCGAGCAATCCAATCAATCCCGACCCCTGCATTTTCGGGAGAGAAGTCATTCCAGCCAGTGGTGACGGGAGAATAACGGTATATACTTCACAGGCAAGCACCTGGGGGCTTTTCAAGCCATCCCCGGCGCAAAAAATCAGTGACCTTATCGTTGAGGTGGAGAGCCTCAATCTCCAGAAGGGGATTGACAACCGCCTTGATGCCAAGCTTGAGGCAGCCAGAAAGGCGCTGCAGGATGCCAGGACCGGCAACGATGGGGCAGCCACCAACCCTCTTGAGGCTTTCAAAAACGCAGTCATGGCACAGCGGGGTAAGGAAATCCCCGAAGGAGCCGCAGATGCTCTGGTAGCGGCTGCGCAGAGTATAATACAGGAACTGACAGGCGCGTGATGGAAAAAAGACAGGCAGGCGCCTGTTTTATGTATTTATTGCGCATGAGTCGACACAGGCGTTTACCTCTTGCTCAACGCAAGCTTTAAGCCTTAAGCCCCCTTTAAGAAGGTTGGTGAACATCCATGAGGGATCGTCTTTGCCTCCGGTAATCCGGAACTACAAATAGAACCTGGAACGAAGATAGATGAGTTGCCACCCTCGGCAAAGCTTGTTTTTAAAATACTTGAGTTCGGCGGACAGCTCACTCAAAAGCAGATCGTCAGGGAAACCTATCTTCCTCCGAGAACCGTGCGATACGCACTGAACAGACTGAAGAAAGAAAACATCCTTGTAGAGAAATTCTATTTCAGGGACGCCCGCCAGAGCCTGTACCGGATACGAGGTCCAAGTGCCATAGCGGTAGCAGGCGGGGCGGAGGAGGACGACATCTGAGCATTTCGAGCCCCCCATACGTTTATATATGCGCAGGTGTCATGTAAAATCATTAAAAATGGAGGTGACATCATGTGCAGCGTAGGAGATTCGTTCAATCTCGATATCAGCGAACTGGAGTCGGACCTGTACAAATGCCTTGACTGCAGCAATGAGTTCAAGAGCATGGGCAAAAGAGTGCTGTGCCCGACCTGTCATTCCAAGAAAGTCCAGAAAATAGAAAAAGAAGCATGATACCCCTTTCCGAAGACGAGATGCTCGTCCTTCGCGGCAGCACAGGGACTATCGGCATAGTCAAGACCGGCAGCAGCGACAGGCTTTTCCCCGAGACAGAAAAGGAAGAGGTGTCCATGTTTTTCGAGCCCGACGACCTGATAGTGGCGTCATGCTTCGAGACAGGCGACCGCGTGGTAAAGGCGCTAAGATGCGTTCTATTCATGATACGTGAGATGAAGCAGCCGCTTATCGTGCTGCCGAAGAAGCACCCTGCAACAAAGCGCCTCCGGCTTGTGGTATCAGCCGGCGGGAAAACAAGGATAAGCTGCAAAATAACCCCTGGCACGCACCCTGAGCAGGACATCCTGTGCGGGAGCGATGAGTTCGACGGGCTTGAGATTGCAGGAGTGCCGGGCGGGGTTGAGTTCAGGAACCTTCGGGAGACCAGCATAGACAGGATGCGGTTCGACCATCAGGATTAAGAGCAATCAGGATTCATCGGATATTATGCACGTTGTTGATTCAGCAGGGCATGAACTGGCGCCGGGGGACCAGGTGAGGTACGAAGGCACAGGTACGACAGGCAGGGTAAAGGAGTTCCTCTCTGATGAGCAGGGCACTTGGGTGGTCATCGACACCACTGACCTTTTGTACCAGCCCCGCACACTTACCTTCATCACAGGGTCGGTGAAGGAAAAGGCGGAAGAAGAGGCGCAGTTCACCCGCGAGGAAATGGCAGAAGCCATCGAGAAAAAGAAAGAGAGCGGACCGCACCGCATGGATGACACGAGCCTTGAGGCAGGCGGCTAAGAGCGCGAATGGTCATGCGATAGTAATGCGCATAGCCGTTGTTCTGCACGGACCCGAGGTAATAGATTCGGGTTTCGCTAAAAGGGTACTTGGTGTGCTTGCCCGGCACGGGACAGTGACCGCCAAGCTCGGGGGCACGATGGGACGGACCGCGGTCATCGATGCGGCTCTCGAGGACGTTATAGATATCTCAGAGAGACTGAAGCCGTCCGAGTGCTTTGAAAAGCTATCACCGAGAGCCGACCTCCTGGTGCTTTTGAACCAGGGCAAGACGCGTGAAACGGGTACAGCTTTCGGGTCTCTTGTGGTATCACGCACGCTTCAGGAAAAACCGCTGCTGCAGATAGACGGCGCAGGCATGGTGATACCCTGGACTGCGGATGCCAGTGATTTTGCTGCAGAAATGGCAGGCAGTCTTGGCATCGAGCTTGTGCCCCCGCCTGAGCTCAAGCCTTACATCGAGAGGCTGGGTGGTACGGTCAAAAGGAGGATATTCGGCATACGTCCGGGGGAGAACATCCTGCTGAACGGCGTGGTCATCGGGCGCGCCAATTCAGGCGATGTCATAATCGTAGCCGAGAACGGCAGGATATCCGGGCTCATCGGCGGGGAGATAAAGCAGCACGGGCTTGAAAAGCTTGACGTCATTGACCTTGAGAAGGCTGCAGTGAAAAGCGGAGCCATAAGGAGGACGACCGCACGACCCAGGCTTCTGCAGAGGAGCGGGCATGCGGGCGGCGCCGTGCTCATCGACCACTGCGCGGAAGCCTCATTTGAGGCTGCTAAAGATGCGGATATCGCAGTAACTGTTGGGGACGATACGACTGCAATCGCAGGCGAGGTGCTTTCCAGGCTCGGCGTGCCGGTGATAGGGCTTACTGACGGCGATATTGATGTGCTGTCAGCGTATTCGAACATGCCCGGGGGCTCGATGGTGCTGCGCCTGAAACAGGGCATGGACGATATCGTCGGAGGGAGGGTAAAGGCTCAGGTATTCGATGGCAGGCATTCAGCTGACATATCCAGGGACGAGCTCCGACAGCGCGTGCTTGATATCGCTGGTGAGGACGTAGAGCATGTAAGCGTGTACTGAGTTGTACCGACTGCATACCCGGGCAAGATTAATAACAGATGAGCTACCACATCATCATATGCTATCCAGGCGTGAGTTCCTGGCACGGCTTGCTGGCATGCTCGCTATAGCGCTCTCAGGCTGTATTTCTATTGTGGAGGAATATGGGTGAAGGATAAATCGAAGGTCTTTGCGATAAAGACCGGAAATCGCGAATCTGGAGTGCGGGAGCTGCTTTGGAATTTTGAACTTTCAGGCTTATCAGGCAAAAGGATTGCAATCAAAGCCAACTTCAACAGCGCAGACGCATACCCCGCATCCACGCACCCGGATACCCTGGCAGCCATCGTGGACTTGCTCAGGGGCGCTGGAGCGGAGGTAGTCCTGGCTGAGAGAAGCGGGATGGGCGTCACGCGCGATGTGCTGGAGCATATGGGCGTAATGGGAGTTTCAAGGCGAAAAGGGTTCGATGTCGAAGTTCTGGATGAGATCAAGAGCGATGACTGGATAACCGTAAAGCCGGGAAATTCTCACTGGAAGCGGGGATTCCTTTTCCCGAAGGTGTTCAGCGAAGCGGATGCCACTGTCCAGACCTGCTGCCTCAAGACCCACAGGTACGGGGGACACTTTACCCTGTCATTGAAGAACAGCGTTGGCATGGTGGCGAAGTACGACCCTGANNCTACAACTACATGGCAGAGCTCCATTCATCAAAGTTCCAGAGGCAGATGATAGCAGAAATAAATACGGCTTACAATCCGGAGTTCGTCATCATGGATGCCATCCTGGGCTTTTCAAGGGGCGGACCCGATACCGGGACGCTGATAGAGCCCGGAATAATAATGGCAAGCAATGACCGGGTCGCGCTCGATGCCGCCGGGGTCGCTGTGCTAAGGCTGTACGGCACTGAAGTGGTTGTTTCAAAGGGCGGCATCTTTGAGCAGGAGCAGATAGCACGGGCGGCAGAGCTCGGGCTCGGGGCGGGAAGCGCGGATGAGGTAGAGATAATCCCGCTCAATAACGCAGCCGGGGACATAGCCTCAGATATTGAGAAGATGCTCGGAAAAGCATAATGTTCGCAAACATACTAACATTATCAAAATTATGCCCTGAGCATCGAAATTAAAACCTGAGTTTGACAGT
>DUGO01000052.1:0-191 GCA_013331375.1 Candidatus Methanoperedentaceae archaeon
CAAACTTATTCTGGCATTGGAGCATCCTTCGTTAAAACCGTTAGCATTTCTTCTGTTTCCTGGAAGCCCGAATGATTCCATGCTGTTTGATTGTATCGTGAACGAACTGATGAGGAGGAGAGTCATGAGGAAAGGAGATACTATGGTGCTTGATAAAGGGTTTTATGCGTATTATCATTACACCGATGGAT
>DUGO01000052.1:278-14498 GCA_013331375.1 Candidatus Methanoperedentaceae archaeon
AATGGTAAGATCTGGGAGGGGATTAAATATTTTCATACCGAAGGTATTAGAACAATTGGAACTATGCAATTTAGACGATCTTTGCAGAGGATGGAGAATCCAATAAGCCTACGTGGAAGAATACTATACAGAATCGCACCGAAACCACAGATCGTATAATATTGAGAATCAAAGAAGAGTTCAATTTGGAAAGTGAACCATTTATTGATTTTTTGGAAGAGGCGTATAAGGCATTCCCAAAAGTATAGCCCCCGCAAAGTTAATATCGATTTCATAGTTGTATGCTTGAACTTACAATCTATATTTCACGGCATCTTCCAGTAGTATAATGGGGCCCGAGTCGGGATTCGAACCCGAGTCAAAGGATCCACAGTCCTTTAGGATAACCACTACCCTACTCGGGCAGGTCTGGGACAGCACGTTAATATGCTGCGAAAAGATAAAGGTTATGGCTTGGCACGGCGTTCATGGTTAATCATGCAATCAATGCCGGACATCCGCGAATAGACGCAAACTATTTATGCTTTACATACACTGTAAAATTTGACCTATGCAGAAAGCACACCGTCTTGCACTTGGCGCGGCAGTCGTGGCAGTCCTTCTGGTCTATCTGGCTTTATCAAGCTTTGGCGGCTATGCGCAATACATGACAGTGAGCGAGGTGCTGTCAAAGCGTCCAGATAGTATGGTAAACATAAACGGCACCGTAGTCCCGGGCACTGTCGTGTACGAGCCACTGAAGCTTACGTTCAGGATGACAGACGGCAACGAGACCATAGACGTGCTTTATAAATCGAGCAAGCCTGATAATTTCAACGAGGGAATGATAGTCGTGGTCTCAGGTCGATATAACGGGACTGTATTCGATGCGAGTGCGATATATGTGAAATGCCCCTCAAAGTACGAGAGCGGCATAAATACGTCACAGGACACAAATCAGACATGAACAGGACAGTAATCACTGTTTCAGCTGGGGTTTTGGTAGGGCTATTGCTCATTCTGGGCGCTTTCAGCCTTGCAGATTATCTTGACGCTCCGGCATCCGGAGCACCGGGCGGGTCTGNNTTTTAATTCGCTCGATATACAGTTCTATGAATCTTATGACGCAGGTCTGCAAAAGGCTGAAGAACTGAAAAAGCCGGTCTTTGTCTATGTCAGGTCAGAGAGCTGCTACTGGTGCAGGAGATTCGAAACCGATACGCTCACGAATGAAACCGTGGTCACCCTTTTGAGGGGCAAATTCGTTTCGGTCGCCCTTGACGCCGATACCCAGGTCAACTCGGTTCGGTTCTTCAAGGTATATGGCACTCCTACGATGATATTCATGTCTTTTAACGGCAGCGAAATATCCCGCAGGAGGGGATATCTCGAACCCGCTGAATTTATAAACGAGTTGAATAATGTACTGGTGAGAACATGAATGAAAAGAACATGAAAAAGAATAAGAGCATGCTTAAGAAGAGAAGAGGGTCCGGCACTTCCGGCGGAAAGCTATTCCTGGGAGCTATCCTGCTTCTGATTTTGCTCATAGGTGCGGTCTTTGTGCTGGGTGGGGGAAACACATCGAATGAAGTCGATACTGCAGGGCTTAACCTGCCGTATTATGCGAAGATCAACTCAGCAGTGTTGAATGCTTACGTGTATGCGGCAAAGCATCCCAAGATACTTGAAAAGATACCGTGCTACTGCAGCTGCGGCGAGCACTCGGGGCATCTGCANNAACCCGCATGCATCGAGCTGTGATGTTTGCGTCGGGTCTGCTAACGATGTCAATAACTGGATTGCAGGCGGCAAGACGCTGAAAGAATCAAGGGACAGGATAGATGCAAGGTACAGCGGCAGGCAGGGATATATTCCAACTGACACCGCACCTGTGACGCCCGAAGACGAAAAGCTGCTCGTGACGGGTTGAGCCTGTACGCCTTCGCTTCTGCTCGCATTCCTGGCTGGGATGCTCACAGTAGCCACGCCCTGCGTATTTCCCCTGATACCGGTCATAGTGGGCAGTTCCCTCGGCGGCATACGACCGATTTCCATAGTTTCAGGCATGGCAATCACTTTCACAGTGATGGGGCTAATGGCTTCAGCGATTGGCAGCCTGCTGCCGACTGAGTACCTGAGGTGGTTCTCCATAGCTTTCATCATAGGCATGGGCGTGGTGCTTTTCGATGAGGAGATTAACCGTGAATACTCAGCCTTCATGAGCCGCGCTGTAGGACGTGTGGGTGACAGGCGGTTCGGCAAAGGCGTACTCGGCGGGCTGGGTCTCGGCATGTCCCTCGGCATAGTATGGATACCATGCGTCGGTCCCATCCTCGGCTCCATCCTGGCGTATGCAGCACAGGGCAGCGACCCTGCTTATGGCGCGCTCCTGCTGCTGACGTATGGAGTTGGCGTAGGGATACCAATGCTGGTCATCGCCTATTCAGGCAGGAAGCTGTCCGGAAGGGTGAGACCAGAGCATCTGGGTGCAATCAAGAAGCTTGCAGGCGTGCTGATGGTATTGGCAGGTCTGATGATGCTCTTCGGGATTGACAAGTACATTCAGAAGCTGCTTCTGCCGTTCATGCCAGCCTATCTGTGAGCGTGATTACCCTGGACATACTCGGAATAACGGGCGTAAAGGATGCGGTCAAGCGTAAAAGGCTCCAGCAGGCAGCCCAGGTCATAGCCGGTCTTGTCCTTATTACAATACTCTTTGCTGGATTCACAGGCGGGGATGACCTGCGGTTCGAGCACCGCCTAACTTCGGACGGCTCATTGCTCGGTGACCTCATTGCGCAGATACACGCGAAATTGTCATCAGCCGGATATAACTTTGCCACGACCGCGGTCTGGTACCTGTGGTATCCCGTGCTTGCCTTCACGGTCATCATTTTCGGCAGGCTCTGGTGCGGCATATGCCCCGTGGGGGCGTTTGCGGGCTTTGTCAACAAATTCAGCTTAAGGCGGGCGTATCCCTCGCACCTGTCGCACATGTGGCTCGCAGTCGGACTCTTCATCCTGATTTCCGCGACCGAGAGGCACCTGTTCAGGTACACCCGGAGCCCGATAGGTACCGCCGCCCTGCTTGGATTTTTCATAGTCCTTGCAGTAGGCATGAGCCTTGTATACGAGAAGAGGACGTTCTGCAGGTACATATGCCCCACAGGTCTTATCCTCGGCATGTATTCGATGCTCGCAGGGACTGAGCTGCGATGCATTTCGAGAAAAGAGTGCGTTCTTCATGAGAAGAAGGAGTGCATAGAGGGCAACGAGCACGGCAGGGCATGCCCGCTGTTCGAGTTCCCGCAGACCATGGAGCGCAACAATTTCTGTACATACTGCACAGAATGCGTGAGGACATGCTCAAAGGACAATATCAGGATAAGCACACGACTGCCGGCATCAGATGTAATGAGCCTGCGGTCCGGCTCGGCTGATGAGGCGTTCTTTGTCCACAGTGTCATCGCTGTCATGCTGTTCCTCACAGGCATGGAGCACATAGGCTACAGGAGAGTTGTCACGAGCTTCGTGCTTTCCACAGGCATTGACAGGACTATCATGGCGCCTGTCATCCTGACGGCTGTTTCCATACTTGCAGCCCTGTTCATGTACATATTATCCAGCACGAAACACAGTGAGAGGCGGGACTCGTTCGTGGTATTTTCGTATGCGCTCCTGCCCATGTCGCTCGGCGTCTATCTCGCGGCAATCTCATTCAAGATGGTAAGCGGCATCATGTTCATATTCAATACAATCGGCATTTCTTCGGGCGAATTGTCGAGTTTCGAGTCGGTCCACCATATCCAGAGTTTCCTGCTGCTTGCAGGTGCGGCATGGTCCGCATACCTTGTCTATGACATGACGAGGAGATCTGAGAAATCGGGCAGCCAAATGATGATATTGCTCCTGCTGGCTTTGTATCTTGCTTCGGGTTTATTCATCATAAATATGCCGGTTGCGTGATTTACATTTTCCGTAAAGTACATATACCCTACAGATAATTACATCCTATGAAACCCCGTAAAGCCATACTGCTTGTAGCGTTCGTGCTTGTCATATCGTTCATGTACGTCTCGGTCAAGAGTTCACCTGTCATAAGCGACACAAATAAGAAAGAGGCATATTTCGGGGGGCTTACATTCAAGAGCTCCCTGTCTGAAGGTCTTTCGGATGCGAGGAACCAAAATAAGCCTGTACTTATTTATTTCTGGGCAATCTGGTGCAAGTGGTGCGAGAAGTTCGAGACAGAGACGCTTACGGATGCCAGGGTCAACAGGATGCTGACAGAAGATTTCATCCTGGTGGCTTCTGACCTCGATTCGCCGCTGGAAGATGTACCCTCAAGATATGGCGTTTCATACCCGCCGCGTGAGATATTCGTGGATAATAACGGAGAAGTCATATACGACATACCCGGATATATCGATGCTGATACTTTCTATCCGATACTGATAGCAGTTAAGGATGAATACAATAACAGGACTGCAACCAACAGGAGCATTTAGATGGAAACCGGAGACATATTACTTTACCTTACGATTGTTACCGGATTGGCGACGCTGATAGGAATAATCCAGAAGGAGCGCGGGATTGCTACGCCATCCAGCTTACTTACCTGGCTTGTCCGGGCATCAACAGCGTTACTTGTGCTCGACCTGGGGCTTCTAACGTATTACTTCCTGAACAACGACTACTCTTTCATGTACGTGTACCAGTATAACGGGAACGAGCTGCCGACCGTCTATAAGCTTGCAGCCGTATTCGCAGGGCAGCCCGGCACCTTCCTTTTATGGACGCTTGTGAATTTCATAGGAGTATTCTGGCTCAGTGAAAAGGAGGGCTGGGAGAATTCGTTTGTCAGGAAAGTGCAGTTCATTGCCATAATCGTGGGCATATATCTTGTCATCACCACGCTCATCGATTCGCCGTTCAAAACGATATATGATGTTTACCCTGACCTCCACACGTCATGGGTGCCGGATGACGGAAACAGCCTGAACCCGCTGCTCATCAACCAGTGGATGGCTGTGCACCCGCCAGTGATGTTCGTAGCCTACGGGCTAATCACGATACCGTTTGCAGCCGCGCTTGTTTTCATGGTCACGCGCAGCGGCGAGTGGGAGAGGCTCGCACGGCAGTGGAGCAAGATAACCTGGTTCTTCCTTTCAATCGGTCTCGCTGTCGGCGGTCTCTGGGCGTACGAGGGGCTCTCATGGGGCGGCTTCTGGGCATGGGACCCTGTCGAGACTTCATCATTCATCCCCTGGCTCACACTCACAGCAGCGTTCCATGCCATGTCTCAGCACAGGAAGAACAGGGAAACATTCGACATACTCGCGCCCGTGCTCATCGGTATGTCGTACATACTTATCTGGTATGCATCACTTGTGACACGAAGCGGGCTTTACGGCTCTGTGCATGCGTTCGGGGCAGCCAGCACAGGTACCGCGCTTCTCGTTATGATACTGCTGTCCCTGGTGGCAACCGCGGCTCCTGCGGTGCGCAACTACCTTGAAAAGCCTAAACGTGAGGACGAAGTCAAGGAGTACCTGAACAGGAACAATATCTTCCTTGTGACCATAGTCACCCTTTGCATTTTAGCTTTGATATCCTTCTGGGGCATCACGTTCCCTGTGTTCATACAGATATTCCAGGGGCAGAAGGTGCAGATAGGCATGGGATTCTTCAACCTGTGGAGCTACCCATTCGCAATCATCTTCATGCTGATGGGCGGGCTATGCCTTAACTACAGGGAATCCGAGAAAGACAGCAACCTGCGTGCCCTGCTGGTGGTTGTTGCAGCAACGATAGCGTTCGCATTCATCATACCGGACCAGCGGTATTACCTGGTTGACCACCAGACCGCATTCTTCAACTCCCTGCCGCCTCTCTACAAGCTGATTGGCTCACTTTCGATGCTATCCATATTCCCGTCGCTTGTCTATATGGCGTACGGCGTTTTCTCCCGCGCCTCCGAGGACTATAAGCTTCGGGGGAAAACGATATTCACGAAGAGGCTCGGCGATACACTTATACATGTCGGAGTGGTGCTGATTATGTTCGGCTCTATCCTGAGCTCATCCTTTGGCATCACAATGGGAGCCACAATACCGATAGAGATGCAGGGTATGCAGGTGCCGACCGAGCATCCGGATTTCAGCGTAAAGCTCGTTGATTTCAAGGAGGAAGGCGGTTCAGCAGCACCATCCATTTCAGGGGCTATTGGGCAGGCTATAAGCTCAGGTACGAGTCAGGTCACTGTCAGCGGCACAATCGGTGAAATGACAACAGCAGGCAGGTATATGCTTGTGACCCTTGAGGACAACTCGGGGAATATCACGGTGGCAACACTGCCATTCGACATAAAACAGGGCAGCCAGGTAACGGTCAGTGGCGTTTTGATGTCTGGGTTCCAGAGCAACTCGACTGGCAAGGCATTTGATATGATTGTGCTTGCAGACCCGAACGAGTTCAGGGACTATTCCCCGTCCGGAATCGTTTACCAGAAGGCGAAGTTAGAGGTATACCAGAACGGGGGTCGTATAGGGAGCGGCACTGCCGTGTATTTGCGGAACAAGCAGGGTGAGGCGTCGCAGGTCATGATAGACCGGAGTCTCTTTAACGATGTCTATGTGATATTCTCAGGCATGAAGTCTGGCTCCTTGCCTCTCACAATAAAAATCGTCCCGTTCCCCAATGAAGTCTGGGCTGGAGTCATCCTGTTCCTGATCGGGATATCACTTCTGGTGTACCATGATGCCCGCAAAGTAATTTTACATAAACCGTAAAGTACTTATACTTTACAGCAAATGTAAAACCGTATGAACAGCAGGCGCAGGGCGATATTAGGATTAATACTGATTATTGTCTTTGTCGCATATGCTGCATACAGTTTTACAGGCGCGATCTCAGGGTTCATGGAGGTCAGCGAGTTCAAGGCTAATCCGTTTTATAACAAGACGGTCAATATAAATGGCACCATCAAGCTTAACTCCACACTCTTCGAGCCTGAGGTCGCCAGGCTTTCATTCACACTCACAGACGGCGTGAGCGATATCCCTGTGGTGTACAGGCAGGGAATGCCGGGGAACTACAGGGAAGGAATACCTGCTGTCGTCACAGGAAAATACAGGGACGGAATTTTCGAGGCATCGACTGTGATAACGAAATGCCCGTCGAAGTACGGTGCCAACATAGAGCATCCGGAGAATCATACCGAAGAAAATGGAGTGAAATAAAATGGATACCGGTTCTGTTTTCGTAATCATATCTCTTCTGTTATGCTTATACGCATTGGCTACTTATATTATAGGCATATGGAACAAACGAGAAGAGCTCTTCAACAGCGGAAAAATCGCTATTATGATGGCAGGTGTGTCATCGACCATAGCAGCCATCTGGCTGTTCAAGCTGCTGATAGGGCTTGACTTCCAGAACGAGTATGTGGCATCCTACACGAGCAGGGACCTGCCCTTTGTGTATATCCTTTCCGCGTTCTGGGCAGGCTCGGCGGGCTCCCTGCTGCTGTGGGCTTGGCTCATAGCGATATTCGCAGCGATTATAGTCGTGCGGAAAAAACACGACGAGCTGACTCGGTATGCAATGCCAGTCATCATGCTCACTCAGGCATACTTCTTCTATATGCTCGCGACTGTGGCTGACCCGTTCAGGAGGCTCTCATTCATCCCGCCGGACGGCAACGGTCTTAACCCACTCCTGCAGGATCCGGGCATGTTCTTCCACCCGCCAACCCTGTTCATCGGCTATGCGGGCTTCATAATCCCGTTCGCCTACATGATTGCAGGCGTATATCTCGGCAGGAGCGACTGGATATACTCCATACGGCGCTGGACACTTTTTGCCTGGCTCTTCCTGACGCTCGGCAACTTCTTCGGGAGCTACTGGGCTTATACCGTGCTTAACTGGGGCGGCTATTGGGGCTGGGACCCTGTTGAGAACGCATCGTTCCTGCCGTGGCTCACAGCCACTGCATTCTATCATAGCACGATGATACAGGAGCGAAAGGACGGGATGAAGATATGGAACATACTCCTGATACTGTTCACCTGGGAGCTTGTGGTTTACGGCACGCTTCTTACGCGCAGCGGCATAATCTCCTCGGTCCACACCTTCGGGCAGTCCACGATCGCCCCCTATTTCATCTATTACATGATATTCGCGCTTGCACTTACCCTGATTCTGCTCACATGGAAATACGAGGAGCTGCGGAGCAAAAAGATATTCGAGTCATTTGCCTCCCGCGAATCCTCGTTCCTTGCCAACAACTGGCTGTTCATCGCATCCACTGCCAGCGTGCTCTGGGGCACTACATACCCGCTTCTCTCGGAAGCTGTGAGAGGATACAAGGTGATGGTCGGACCCTCGTTCTATAACCAGATTAACGTCCCCATTGGCATAGCCCTTGTGCTGTTGATGGCGGTATGCCCGATAGTGGCGTGGAGGAAGGCATCGCTCACGCACCTGAAAAAGTCATATGTCAAGCCTGTGCTTGCAGGCATCATTTTCACGGCATTCATGTTCATTCTGGGCGTACGCAATCCGTATGCTATGATAACTGTTTTCGGCTCTGTGTTTGCAGTGGCAACTCATGTTGTTGACCTCGGCAGGAAGTATCACAGGGCAGAGGATGCGGACACCCTCAGGCGGCTTGCCATGACGGCATGGGACAACAGGCGCACTGTGGGCGGCTACATCTGCCATCTTTCAGCGATACTTATCGTGATCGGGGTAGCTGGCTCTGCGCTGTACGAGACGACCGAGACGTTCACACTTTACGGCGGACAGCAATACGCGCTCGGAGGCTATACATTCGCGCTGAAAAACCTTGATACATATAATAAGGACAACAAGGAGGTCGCATCAGCATTCATTGATGTGTATAAGGACAGCACCCAAATCGGCACCGGAGAAGCAAGCATATACTATTTCGCGAAGCAGAAGGACACGATAGTTAAACCGTATGCGCTCCTTGACGGTTATACCGATATATACTTCTCAGCCCAGTCAGTCTCCCCGAATTCTGCCAGTGTCAAAATCAAGGTCATACCCCTGATGGTGCTGATATGGACCGGAGGGTACCTGCTTATAATCGGTATCATTGTTTCGCTATCAACTGTGGTTGTCAATAGACGGAGGACAGATGTCAATATTCAAAAATAGGTCGCTCAGGAATGCCCTGGGCATCGTTGTACTGCTCCTTTATGCAGCACCAGCGGCTCTTGCCGTAACAGAGAAAGAAATCACCCAGGACCTCAACTGCCCGGACAAAGAGGGCTGCACAATGATAGTGATTGATTGTGACTGCCCGAGTTCCCTTAAAATAAAGGATGAAGTGAATGTAATGATCGACAAGGGCTACTCAAAGAGCCAGATATTCGAAGAGCTGGAGAAAGAGTACGGTACGGGTGTGCTTGCCACGCCCCCGAAGAAGGGATTTGACATTGTGGTCTGGGTCGCCCTCCCGGCAGGGCTTCTCATAGGCGCGGTTGTAATATGGAAAATAAGCAAGAAGAAGATGGACGAGAATGAGATGTTTGAATATGAGTATAACAGGTTCCTTGAAGGACGTGAGAAACATGAATAAGCTAATGCTCGCGCTTGCCGTTGTATCGCTGCTCGCGGTCCCGGCGAGTGCGGTTGATATCACAGGTATTGCCACTTCAGGTGGGAAGCCTGTACCGAATGTTGATGTCGTGCTGAACAGGCTTTCGGATGATAAAATCCAGTTCGTATCAGGCACAAAGACACAGGACAACGGAGAGTTCGCATTCAGCAGCCTCTCTTCGGGCATGTACCTGCTCAATGTGACCTATTCCGGGGCGACGTATTCGATACCTGCAACATCCTCAAAGCGTATTGAATTCAGGTTTGACGGCTCTGTGAGAGGAACGGTCATTCATAACGTCTCAAAGCAAAACCAGAGCGGGGTCTCTGTAGCCCTGAAGAACGAGGAGTACACGGCAGCTACAACCCTGACCGACGCAAGCGGGAAGTTCGCCTTTGATAAGGTCGCTCTTGGCAACTATACGGTCGAAGCCACGTATATGGGCGTGCCCTATAAGGAAACCATATCCGTCAATGGTAACGCCACTGTGGATTTCGCGGTATATAATTCGACCAGGGATATGTCGGTGATAACTGTTCCTGTAGCCCACATAATCATGAATCAGGGTTCGGGCGGCATCCAGGTGATGGAGCTTGTGGTGTTCCAGAATACCGGAGATAAAGTATTCTATGACCCGGACAGGGCGTATTTTGGCACGTCGGTCCCAAAGGACATCACGAACATCAGGACAAGCATAATGGACTGCTGCCTTAAGGTCGAAAGCGGCAGGATATCGGGTGACCCGATGGACCCCCTCATGCCCAACGGGACATTCGAGTTCCAGCTTGAGTACCTGTTCACGCCGAAATCCGCTGACGAGATAATGTTCAATAAGGAGATGCTGTTTGACACAGCCTCGGTATCTGTGCTCGCGAGCAGGTCTTCCGGGCTCGGTATCGAGAGTAAGACAGCATTCCGGGATACGTACGACATGGGGGGACAGAAATACGACCTCCTGATGTACGAGAACCTGAAAAAGGGTGAGGCGCTGGATGCGAAAATCGCAGGTTACAAGCCGCAATCGTCAGAAACACAGTGGCTTGAGTACCTTGTGCCCGTTATCGGGCTTGCGATTATTGGTGCAGTGGCATACCCGTTCATCAAGCGCAGGCTGCCGGCAAAGCGCTCATCAAGACGTGCTGTACGTGCTGCAGCAGTGAGGCACGATACGCATGCGGTGGCTGAAGACCGTGGTGAAGACATTGTTGATATTGAAGAAACTGAACATGCTGGTGAACATGCAGGGGATACGACCACTGCGGATACCGCTACCCTGTCAGGACTGATTGCGCGCAAGAAAATGGTATTCGGGCAGTTGTACGACCTTGACAAGTCCCGTGAAAAGGGAGAAGTTAGCGAGAGCGATTACAAGGAGCAGAGAAAGGAATACAGGCGTGAAATCCTTGAGCTCGTGAAGGAGTCCCGTGCCATGGTAGCGAACCTCGACCTCACGCTGCCGCTCAACGAGATTGAATCGGTGATAAAGGAGGCGGACAGCATAGATGCACTTGAGGAACTGCTGGACAGGGAGCGGTCCGGGGACGACAGGGAAGAGGTCACCCTGATGATTGAGGACAGGATTGAAAAGATTGAAAGTGAAGCCTGAACCATGACAGGTGTATGCTGGACAGAAGCCGGCGGATGCGTGAGCGGCAGGAGAATATGTGCCTGCCGCTCCTGACGAGGTCGGATGAGACTGATACAGCTCTTCTCAGCCCTGCTGCTGCTGACGGGTTCGGCGCATGCGGCTGAAATTACGGGGCAGGTGGTGGGATGGGAGAATGGGGAAAAGGGAGCTCTTTCGGGGCATGAGGTCATGCTTAGCCGGCTTGTCACTGGTCACAGACCGCTGTTTGTGGCGAGCACGACAACAGACATAACAGGCAGGTATGTGTTCAATAACACAGAGCCGGGTAAGTATTACCTTGTTAGCACAGGAATCGGAAGCACGGTTTACCGGAAGGCTGTGACGCCGCCCGGGAATCTGGACTTCAACCTCTCAGGCAGGCTCGGAGGGACTGTCAGACATAAAGGTAAGCCCGTAAATATCACAGTGGCTCTTGAGGATGATTATGGCAGGCTGACAGAGACACCGGCTGTCAACGGGAGCTTTGTATTTGAATATGTGGATATCGGGAATTATACTGTTTCCCTTGAGTACCAGGGCGTATCGTACTATGCAAAGTCGGGAACCGGCAGCAGTGTTGATTTCCAGGTGTTTAATTCAACGACATCTGATGATAAGATGCGCGTCACNNTTTCGACGAGGGCAGCTCTTTAGTGGAGGAGAACATCACATTCGAGAATACGGGGGATGAGGTATTTTTCAATAAAGACGGGAGCTTCCTCAGCATCCCTGTACCGGGTAGCATGCGTGACCTGAAAGTTTGGGTCATGGAATGCTGTCTTGTGAAAGATGCAGGTATGGTGCGAATAGACACGATGTCGCCCGTTATGCCGGGCAACACTTTCACTACTAAGCTGTCATATCGTGTGGACTCATTTGCGTTCGAGAGGGAGTTCGCCTACGATACCGCAGCTTTTGCCGTATATGCAGACAGGGATAGCGGGTTGCGCATTCGAGATAATTCAAGCAGGGACGCATGGGTAGAGGGTAAAAAATATGATGCAGTGTCGCTCAGCGGGCTTTCGAGAGGCGAAACCCTTACATTGCGGCTCTCCCCCCCGAAAAGCCAGATTGTCAAGCCGGAGTATGTTCTCATAGGTTCAGCCGTAGCCGCATTGCTTCTGGTATTCAGGAAGACCGTGCTGCGCATACTCAGGCTCAACAAGAAATCCCTGCGCGAGCTTGAAGCCGAGAGAAAAATGGTGCTTGAGACACTGGATGAGCTTGTCAGGAAATCAGATGGCGGAAGCCGTGAGTATCAGCTTCTCATAGCCGAGTACAGGGATAGGGCAAAGAATATCACGAAGCAGATAGAAGAGTGCAGGGATGAAACTTGATAACCTCGATCTAAGGNNAGGATACTCAGTCTCCTGTCTGAGAACAGCAGGCGCTCTTTCCATGAAGTTGCACGGGCTTCGCACACAAGTGTGCCCACTGTCAAGGCAAGAGTTGACAGGATGATCAGGCTCGGGATAATAAACCGCTTCACAGTTGACCTTAACCAGGATAAACTTGACGGAATAGTGACCGCGATAATGGTGCTGAGCGTAAAACCGGCGTCATTGAACAGGGTTGCCAATGAGCTATCCGGACTGCCATATGTCAAGGAGCTGTACATCACGACTGATTCGGATATGGCGATTGTGTGCAAGCTGGTCGGGAGGATGGAAGAGCTTCTTGCCATTCAGGGAAGCCTGCAGATGGATGATGTGCTGCACCTCCGGGTCATACCAGTGAACACGAGGATTAAGCGGGACCTCGCAGTACCGCTTTCGTCGTCCAACATTAGCGTTACGTGCTCATACTGCGGGAAAAAAGACGCCGAAAGTGCGCTCAGGAAAAGATTCGAAGGCACGGACTATTTCTTCTGCTGCGAGACCTGCATGAATATGTTCGGGAAGAAGTTTGAGGGGATGCAGACTGGCGCGCAGATGAGGCCAGGGAATGCTAAATCCACTGCGGGCAGGGACCGGTGAATTTGTTGCGAGAAGCGAGCAGCGAAAAGATGCCTGTGCTGTTCATTGGGCACGGGTCGCCCATGAACGTTATATTAAGGAACAGGTTCACTGATTCGCTCAAGAGAGCGGGTCGCGAGTTACCCAGACCGAAAGCCATAATGGTTGTATCGGCGCACTGGCTGACGGAAGGGACGCATGTCACATGCACGGAAAAAACCCCTACAATACATGATTTTTACGGGTTCCCGGAAGAGCTGTATGAGCTCGACTACCCCTGTCCCGGCTCGCCACAGTTTGCCAGGCATGTGGCTGAATCCGTGAAAAAGATAAAAGTCAGATGCAGCGATAACTGGGGACTTGACCATGCGTCATGGTCTATTTTGAAGCATATCTACCCTGATGCTGACATCCCGGTATTTGAAATGAGCCTGGATTACTCCTTCAACGAGTGGCACCCTAAACCCATGCGGTATCACTATGGGCTTGCGGCTGAGCTTGCTGGATTGAGGACAAGAGGAGTTTTGATAATAGGGAGCGGGAATATCGTACACAATCTGGGGCTGATTGATTTTCGCAACATCGATGCAGAGCCATTTGCCTGGGCTGTACGATTTGATGAAAAAGTGAGAGATGCGCTCGTTAGCGGGGACCATGAGGGATTGATGAATTATCAGGACATGGATGCCACAGCGCCGCTTGCGGTGCCCACCCCAGACCATTATCTGCCGATGATTTATGCGATCGCCCTGCAGGAAAAAGGTGAGCCCCTGACATTCATCCATGAGGGGTTCCAGCACGGCTCAGTATCGATGAGATGCTTCAGGATAGGATAAAAATACGATAGGTGGGGATGAGGCAAAAAAGAATACACTGAAACTGCATAGTTTCAGCATATCCTTAAGCTGGTATCAGCCCCTGAACCGGCTGCCGGCAGCGCCCCAGTCGATGGCTTTGAAGAACGCATCGATGTAATCCGCGCGCTTGAGCCCGTAGTCGAGCATATACGCATGCTCGAACACGTCCAT
>DUGO01000165.1 GCA_013331375.1 Candidatus Methanoperedentaceae archaeon
CAGAAGAATTCATTGGTTATATTCTTGAGTTGAAACCAGAATTAAAAAAAGATAAGAATACCAGAGAGTTACGAGATAATATTAAGAAGACCTCACTATGGTACTGCGAAACATACAGTGAAAAAATTTGAATATCTGGAGGTCAGCTTATTCCGCTTTCAGACATCAGGGACGGTCTTCAGTACTTTGACCCGGAGGTTTAATAGCAGAATGCCATTTAGGCATCCTGACCGAAGAATTCCCTGAGTGCAATACCTGCGACGTATGCAGCTCCAACGCCGCTGAGGTGTACTGCGACCCTGAGCGCATCCGTTATTTCATCTCTTGTTGCACCGGCTTCTATTGCCTGGCGCGCGAGCGATACCGTACCTGGAACAGTACCTCTCNNCACATACCTATCAGGAGCTTTGTCTTCTTCGGCAGCGCCCCATCCGAGAATGCAAAATCGTTTGAGCTTTCGATGAACTTCACGAGTTCGGGGTCCAATCTTTCGAATATTTTCAGAGGTCCTTCAGGCATAACATCACACCCGGATGAGATGCATCCGGGCTTCATATAGGTTATTGTAAAAGTTCTCACGCAGGAGGGAATCCCAAAAATGATAGGTATTATAATAAGATTCCACGTTAAAAGAAGAGCAAATCATGCACTATCCAGGGTTCCTTCAAAAAGAGAACTTGAACAGGAATCTCAAGCTACTGGACAGTATCTTGTTTATCCTTTTCATAGCCTTCCTGGTTTTGATAATAGCCACATCAACCAAGGTGAATATCGCGGCTGACTCTGTGGATTACTACGCTATGCTGCAGTGGGTGACACCCGAAAGCGAAAAACCCATCGTCGGCAACCTGCATTTTGCAGAACAGCGGTCTCCGGGGTACAGCCTGCTGTCACTTATTCCGTACTCTTTACTGACGGTATTTGTTGAGCCGCTCGTGACCACCGAAAAGATCAGTTCGAATGTATCCCCTGAGTACCCAAATGAAATACCGGGAAAAACGGAAAGCCAGAGAAAGATGGCTGGCTCTGAGATGATGTTTTTGCCACAGCAACCTCTGCATATCAAAGACCTGTTTTTTAAAGACTATTATGTGCCAGGGAGCCATAGCTGGTTCCAGTGGAAATTAGCCCTATCGCTTCTAATCACCAGCTATTTTTTCCTTTTTGCCGGCATCTGGGCAAACGTTACGGCTTTAAAGTTATATGCTCCTTCATGGCAATTCAGGACACTGGTACCCCTCGTGCTTGTGAGCTCGCCGGTATTCATTATTAACATCATCGAGCTGCCTCTCTATGCGACACTGACTTCGTACGGTCAGGCATCCCTTTTTGCATTGTTCGTATGCATCTCTGCTCGCTCAAAGAACGCTTGGCACATCTTTTCAGCAGGTCTTATGCTGGGCTTGCTGGTATTGACCCGGCTTGAGTTGAGCATTATGGCAGTCCTGCTTATTGGATACCTGATATTCACAAGAAACCTCAGGTTTCTTGCCTTTTTTTCACTTGGAGGCTCTGTTGCCTTTTTCGCGCTTGTCCTCTACAATCTCGCTCTTTTTGGAGTACCTCTGCACTTTGGTATCCTGAGAGGTGATATCAACACCTTCGGTTTCAGCATAGATTATATTTTTGACAACCTGTTACATCCGGCTTCAGGGGTGCTGTTCTTCACCCCGCTGCTCATACCAGGGCTACTTTTCCTGGTCACAGGAAAAAATGGGCTCCTGAAAGTGCTGGGTTTCTGCTCGTTCATTTTGATTATATTCTACACATTAAGGATACCGATAATGTACTATCATATCGGGCAGGGTATAATTGACATCGGGGGTGTTCCCGTAACAGCACCTGAGACGCTCGCGCAGATGCGGGAACTGATACGGTCTGACATTAACAGATACCTATCAGTGTTTATCCCATTTTCGATCATCGGCTTTAGTACAGGCATCGATAGGATTTTTCGCATTTTAGCCCAGGAAACAGCGACATAGTTTATAAAGTCCTGTATGCTTTGCGTGAACGAAGGCGATTTATCGTATTCTTGTTGCTTTATCGTCTACGCTCCCTCATTTCATAACCAATGAAGCCTGAGATCATCGCACGGTATGCATCTTCAACAATCCCTGGCGGCAGTCCCTGTTCAATCGCCAGTGTCCTCACCCTTGCAATCACTTCTTCGACCCGCTTCGTATCCTTTACGTCAGCGTCAGTCTTCTTGAATCTTGCAGCCTGCTTAACGTAGCGGCTCCTTTCAGCCATAAGCCCGACAATCTCCCTGTCAATCCTGTCGATGTTCTGCCGAACCTCTTCCAGATTTTTGCATTCTATCATGCTCATCAGCCTGTGTTCAAAAGCCTATCTCGGTATCTCTCTGCTGACAGGTTCATCTTTTATGTGCAAGAAGCTTTCCATCTGCTGCTCGATGTACAGTACCTGCTCTGCGTTCTCAAGCCCTGACAGGAGCTTGGCATGCTTCCCCTGGCTGTTTATGGCATACAGGTCATAGGTATATGATATGCCCCTTCTGGAGCTCTGTATATTCTCTTTTGAATAAAGCTGCCTGACATCTCTTGCACCTATGCTTTTATTGCCCAGAGCCGGGATTGGACCATTCCTTATGCTTATCGATTGTGGATTTACGCTTATGTATGTCTTATTGAAATAACCAGTGAGTACATAGTATGTAAGGAAAATCCCTATAATCGCATGCAGCGAACCGGACATTGCCGTATTGTACTGTCCAGATACGATGGAACTCCAGTATATAGATAGTACGACTCCATCCCAGAAAAGAGTGAACAGCGTCAGGAACAGGATGCTCCTGCGGAACCACCGTCTTGTTATCATCATCCCGAGAATGTCCTTCCTGATGCTTACGCCGTCAGGCAGCGTTATGTCCGCTCTCTTTTCAAAGATGCCTGCAAGCTGGTCTTTGAAATTGAATACTGAATTGCAGTTTGCACATTTGGCGATCTTTGAGTTCAGGTCAATATTGTTCGCAGGAACGGACGAATTACACTGGCTGCAGCATATTTGCATGGGTAGCCCTCATTTTTCATGTAACTTTGGCGGTTAAGATATAAATTTCATCATAGCATATATTCTTATCCGGGGACGTCCAGTTACGTGGGATTCTAATGAACGGGGAACCGCCGATTTCCTGCAATCTCGATTGCGATATCAATACCTGCGGCTCGCTGTGCTGCAGGAACTGCCCTGTGCTGACACAGGATGAGGTCGAAAAACTGATATCCGGCGTAAGGGAAGAGTACGGGCTCGAACTTATTCAAAAGCGCTATTTCAGGCGTGCGAAGGGAGAGCACGGGACGTATTTTGCAGCGAAGATGATAAAGGGACAGTGCATCTTCCTGGATAAGGAGAAGCGATGCAGGATATACAGGTGCCGCCCCCTGCTATGCAGGCTGTATCCCGTGACAGATGCGGATTTTGTGGATGTGCGCTGCCCTCTCGTAAGCGGGAATAAGATATCAGGGCAGGTGCTTGATGCACTCAGGCAGCGATATGCGGGGGAAGTCGATAAAAGGATACGAATGGAGCACACCTTCAGGTTTGAGGATTGACTATTTCACAGCCACTATCTTTATGACATCCCCGTCCTTGAGCTCGTGCTTCTCGCCCACGCGCAGGTTTGTGCGCGCATCGATGGCATACAGGAATCCCTTCCCGATATCAGTATGCACAAGATAGGCAAGGTCGCGGGCAGAGCTTCCCCGCTTCATCAGGAACGCATCCGGCAGCAGCCTCCCGTTCCTGTCTGAGAATTTGTTCTCGTCCTCGACAGGATACACGATTATCAGGTCGAGCAGCTTCAGCGCTGCCGTGTTTATGCCTCCCTGGACGCCCGTACCTTTGAACGTCTGCATCAGAGAGCGTATCTTCTCAAGACCTGCCCTCTGTGCATCACTGAGCTCTTTGATGAGAGTGAAATCGCTATCCCCAGGTACATATTTTATAGCCCCGCTCTTATCAGCGGTGCGCAGCGCAAGCTCTGCGGCTGCGCTTGCCGGGATGACGATGTAATCGAGGTCGAGCAGGCGCTTTATATTTTCAGGCGGCGCGATATCAGCCTTGTTCGCGGCAATTATCAGCGGCTTGCTCTTCTTCCGGATAGAATCCATGAGTGCCTGAAGCTCCTCATCGCTCCATTTCGAGGGAGAGTCCCGCGGTATCCGGGTCTCGGTCAGGGCAGCTCTCACATGTGGTTCTGCAACACCTGCACCGCTCAGCTGCTCTGCTATCACGCCCTCTATAGCAAGTCCCTCGACCTGCGCCTTCCGTGAGATGCGCTCCCAGTTCCGCCGAAGGATTCCCACCATCCACATGCTTATCTCATGCTCAAGGAACTTCACGTCCTCTACCGGGTCGTGCGAGCCCGGAGCGACCGGGTTTCCCTCGATGTCCGTGCCTCCCGATGCGTCTATGACATGGATGATAGCCTTTGCCTGCCGCAGGTGGTCAAGAAATGCATTGCCGAGCCCGCGCCCCTTGTGCGCATCAGGCACAAGCCCTGCGACGTCTATCAGCTCAATGGGCACGAAGCGGACGCCGTCCCTGCAGTTCCCGCAGCGCGATTCAAGCTGTGTGCAAGGGCAGGGCGCACAAACGTACCCTATGCCGTGGTTGGCGTCAATCGTAGTAAAAGGATAATTGGCTATGGCAACGTCAGCGAGCGTCGCAGCCTTGAAGAATGTGGATTTGCCAGAGTTGGGCTTGCCTGCGAGAGCGATCGAGAGCATGGGGGTAGTAACACGCTGGGGGGACTTAATGGTTTCTTAACGGAGCCTTTGCATTAGCGCATCTCATGCGCCGCAAAAGTTAAAGCATATCGCATTCCTTAGTAGCTCGATTTACCGAGGATGTTATGGCAGAACAGATGAGTGAGCAGGAGATGAAAAACCTTGTCGGCAGGTACCAGCAGTACCAGTACCAGGCAGAGGGATTGATGCAGCAGATAAACATAGCGCGGACTTCCATCGCAGAGCTTGAGAAAGCCATCCATACGATTGAGGAGCTCGAAAAGACCGATGCGCAGAAAGATACCCTTGTCCCGATAGGCGCAGGCTCCTATGTTCATGCTTCGCTTACAAAGCCGGACTCGGTTTTACTCGGCGTGGGCGCAGGGGTGAGCCTTGAAAAGAGCAACACTGAGGCGAAGACGATATTGTCAAAGCGGAAGGACGAGCTAGCAAAGCTGGTTGAGAGCATGAGCGGCACCGTGGATAAGCTCGGCAAGGAAATGCAGACCCTGCAGGCTGTCTTCCAGAAGTACGCCGCAGAGGAGCAGCAGGCTGCGGCTTCGCAGATACCGCAGGCATACTGATGTTCGATAAGCTCCGGGAAAAGCTCCAGATATTCAAGAAATCAGTTGAGGAAAAGCAGGCTGCACCAGCCGCACCTGCGGCAGCACGGGACACGCCGGCTGCTGAAAAGAAGGTCGCGCCAGCCGAGCCTGAGGCTGTCGGGGAAAAGCCTGCCCCGGAAAAGAAAATAGGCTTCGGGGACAAGGTCAGGGCACTGGTGCTCGAGCAGGAGCTTTTCATCAGCGAGAAAGATCTGGAAGAGCCGCTGTGGGAGCTGCAGATGGCTCTGCTTGAGAGTGACGTGGCGCTTCCAGTAGCAGAGGAGATAGTCGGGCTTGTCAAAAAGGACATACTGGGCACGCGCAGGAAGATTGGAATGAAAGTGGGCAGCATAGCTGGGGATGCGCTGCGCAACTCGCTGCGCAAGATACTATCTGTCAACAGGCTTGACTTTGATGCGTTCATCAAGGGCGCAAAGAGACCTACCACTATCGTTTTTGTGGGAGTGAACGGGACAGGCAAGACCACCTCGATAGCCAAGGTGGGCGAATACCTGAAGAGCAGGGGATACAGCCTTGTCATCGCAGCGGCAGACACGTTCCGCGCAGGCGCGACCGAGCAGATAGAGAAGCATGCGGAGAACATCGGCATAAAGGTCATAAAGCACCAGGAGGGAGCTGACCCGGCTGCTGTCGTGTACGATGCGGTCGAGCATGCGAAGGCGAGGAAAAAGGATATCGTGCTCGTGGATACCGCAGGCAGAATGCATACCAACGTGAACCTGATGGACCAGCTCAAGAAGATATGCCGGGTCGTGCCACCCGACCTCATACTATTCGTTGACGAGGCTATCGCTGGTAACGATGCGGTCGAGCGGGGGAAGATGTTCAACGATGCCATATCGTTCCACGGCAGCATTCTTACAAAGGCGGATGCTGATGCAAAGGGCGGCGCAGCCATCTCGATTGCGCATACGACTGGCAAGCCAATACTGTTCCTGGGTGTGGGACAGAAGTACAGCGACCTCATGAAGTTCGACCCCGACTGGCTCGTGGACAAGCTACTTGAATAATTTAAGATTTCACAGGATTATCCGATATCACAGGAGCATCCTGATCCCTTCAAGCCCGAGAGCAGCTGCCAGCGTGAGAGCCGTGCTCCACAGCATGATGCCAATCGCCACCCAGAAGAACAGCCTGCCAGCTGGAGCGCCTAAAGCGATGCCAAGAGCCACGGCAAGAGGCACGCCCGTCAGGAGAGGTGCCAGCAGCCCGAGCCCAACGATTCCGTACCCCTGCCATATCCTGTAGATGCGTCCCCTCCGACCTGATACGGCTGTTTTTTGTTGGGGCGCGAGCCAGTCCCGGGCGCGCTTGCCCAGCACGAGCACAGTGAGCCCGCCGAGCATGGCACCCGCTGCTGCAGCGATTGCAGTGACCGCAGGATTGAGCCCGAGTGCGAAACCCGCAGGTACGGCTGCCCAGAGCTCAATTGCCCCGAGCACGACCACGGTTAGAATCCCTGTGTTGAGTTCCATGGTAGTCCCCGGACTTGCGCATTTATTGGAAAATACTTAATGATAACTATTATGCAGCACATTTGGCTTGTCCCGAATCAAATCCACATCCTTTTTAAACCATAACGTAATTATCACTGCTTCAACGTAGGCAAGAGGGTATGCAATGAAGCTCAATGCAAATCTGATATCAGGAAGGACTATCAACCAGGGTGCAAACCTTGAGAACAAGACCTCGCAGGCGTATTTTGAGGCAGCCGCTTACTGCGAGCTTTGCAGCAAAGACCTCGCAGCGCTCGGAATATCTTCAGGGAATGTAAAAGTGACCACATCACACGGCATTGTGGTCGTGCCAGGACGGCTCAACGAGGGCAATCCCGCCGGCATTGCGTTCATCCCGATGGGACCCTGGGCGAATGCGGTCCTCGACCCGGAGACCTCAGGCTGCGGGATGCCGTGCTTCAAAGGCGTCCCTGCAGTCATAGAGCCTACCGCAGATAAAGCTCTAACAATGAAAGAATTGATAGCGCAGTACAGGAGGAAATGACATGCTCATCGAAGATGTGCTCTGCCCCTTTTGCGGATGCCTGTGCGACGACCTCGCGGTCAACGTTGAGAACAATAAGATTGTCGAGGTCAAGCGTGCCTGCAAGCTTGGCAACGCGAAAATCATGGGACACCACAGGATAAAGTCGCCCATGATAAGAAAAGACGGCAATCTCAGGGAAGCCTCATACGACGAAGCGATAGAGAGGGCTGCACAGATACTCTCTGCTTCGAAAAGACCGTTACTCTACGGATGGGCTTCGTCTGCATGCGAGGTCCACAAGAAAGGCATCCTGCTTGCTGAGACCACAGGAGGCATCATCGATAATACTGCCAGCGTCTGCCACGGTCCCTCTGCGCTTGCGGTGCATGAGAAAGGGCTGCCGAGCGCAAGCCTGGGGCAGGTAAAGAACCGTGCAGATATTATTGTATTCTGGGGCTGCAATCCTGTGCATGCGCATCCGCGCCACATGGGGCGCTATTCCGTGTTCACCAGAGGCTTATTCTCCGAGAAAGGGCGCAAGGCACGGAAAGTCGTTGTGGTTGATGTGAGGAAGACCGAGACCGCAGCCATGGCGGACGAGTATATCGAAGTTAAGCAGGGCAATGATTATTCTGTCATATCCGCGCTCAGAGCAATACTTGCAGGGCAGGCGGATGTGGTGCCTGATAGCGTGGGGGGCGTCCCGAAGGAAAAACTGGTGGCTCTTGTAAATACCCTCAAGGCGGGAAAGTTCGTATCAGTGTTCTTCGGCATGGGTCTCACGCAGAGCCGCGGCAGGTACAAGAACATCGATAATGCGATTTCGCTTGTGACCGAGCTGAACGCCTTCACGAAATGCGTTATCACCCCGATGAGGGGACATTATAACGTCACGGGGTTCGGGCAGGTGTGCGCCTGGGAATCTGGATATGTGACTGCAGTTGACTTCTCGCGCGGCGCGCCCTACTATAACCCTGGCGAGACCGCATCGAACGACTTGCTTGGCAGGGAAGAGGTAGATGCGTCGCTCGTGATAGCAGGCGATGCGGGTGCGCATTTCCCTGCGAGGTCTGTGAAAGCCCTCGCGCGTGTGCCTGTGATCCAGATTGACCCTTACTGGAATGCGACCACTGAGATTGCGGAAGTGGTGATACCAACTGCGGTATACGGCGTGGAGGCTGAAGGCACAGCTTACAGGATGGATGGGGTATCGCTGCGCCTGCGCAAATTGATTAATCCTTCGAATCCGACCGATGAAGAGGTCATTGACAAACTGATAAAGCGCGTGAA
>DUGO01000139.1 GCA_013331375.1 Candidatus Methanoperedentaceae archaeon
ATCTCAAAAGTATTGAGGGAAAATGACATTTTCCTTGAGATAGGATGCGGGACGGGCGCGGTGGCAATCGAGGCTGCAAAGTTCGCTAAAAAGGTATATGCAGTTGACAGGAGGACAGAGGCTATCTCAACAGCAAGGTCCAATATTGAGGAAGCCGGGAGTCCGGGTAATATCGAGCTTATTGAAGGCGTGGCGCCTGAAGTACTTCATGGGATGCCTGTGCCGGACAGCGCATTTATCGGGGGGACTGCGAACCTCGAAGGTGTGCTTGCATACCTCTGCGACCGGGCAGGGAGGATAGCGGTGAATGCGGTACGCATTGAAACCGCTGCAATCGCAATCAAAGAGATGCGGCGGCTCGGGATATTCAGGGAGGCACTGCAGGTGCATATATCGCGAGGCTATGAGCTCGAAGGCGGTACTGCGTTTCGACCTGATAATCCGGTATATGTCGTTATCGGAGGCAGGCTATGCTTGTAGGCGTTGGGCTTGGTCCCGGAGACCCTGAGCTGCTCACATTAGCTGCAATTAAGGTGCTAAGGGAGAGCAAAAAGGTGTTCGTGCCCGGGAAACTTGCTGCGGAGCTTGTGTCACCCTACGCAGACCCAGTGATGCTGCATTTCCCGATGACAGAGGACAGAGGCGAGCTGTGCGAGAGCTGGGAGAAGAATGCCGAGGAGGTTGCGAAAGAGGCGAAGGAAGATCTGGTATCCTTTGGGTCTCTCGGGGACCCGGGCTTCTTTTCCACATTCTCCTATCTCAGAGACGTTATCGGGAGGAAATACCCAGAAATCGAAGTGCGAACCATACCGGGAGTGAGCGCAATCACAGCGTTCGCATCCAGGGCGGGTATCTCAGTGAACACATCATTTGAGGTCAGCGACGGCTCACCCCCTGGCGCGAAAATCGTATTGAAAGCAAAAAATCCGGGTATGATCGCGCGCTCCCTGGAGACAGAGGGCTTCCGTGATTTCATCCTCGTCGAGCATGCGTTCATGGAAGGTGAGAGGGTCTTGAAGGAGCTCCCGACGAAGAGCAATTACTTCAGCATACTGTTCGCGAGGNNGGTCCGGGAGACCCGAAGCTCATTACGGTCAGAGGGGGCGAGCTGCTTGAGAGCGCCGACCTTGTGGTGTATGCCGGCTCGCTCGTGAATCCGCGTTTGCTAGAATACTCAACTGGAAAGAAAATAGACAGCCAGCACATGAAGCTTTCAGATATCACGGGGATAATGGCGCAATACGCGGAAGCAGGCAAAACCGTTGTGCGGCTGCACAGCGGAGACCCCTCTCTGTACGGCGCGATATACGAGCAGATGGAAGAGCTGAAAAAGCGTGGCATAGGCTGCGAAATCATACCAGGGGTATCCTCGCTTTTCGGCTGCGCTGCATCACTCAGGACCCAGCTCACGCTGAAGGGTGTCAGCGATACGCTCATAATCACGCGCCCCGCAGGTGAGACGCTTGAAAAGGATGCCCTGAAGGAGCTTTCCGCTCACGGCGCCACCATGGCAGTTTTCCTCGGCGCGCACAGGATACGGGAAATACTGGCTGAGGTCGAATACCCGGAAGATACGCCTGCTGCTGTCGTTTATCACGCCACGTGGGAGGACGAGGTGCTCCTGCGCGGGACTGTTGCTGATATTGCGGATAAAGCCGAGGCACATAAGATAGAAAAAAGCGCACTCCTGATCATCGGCGAAGTGCTCAACCCGCGCTCGTTCGAGAGGTCGCATCTGTATGGATGATATCGCGATTGTCACGTTCCGGAGGAATGAGGCGGTTGCCCGGAAGATACAGGAATGCGTTGGAGGCAGCATCATATTCTACTCAAGGGACGCACTTAAGGAAGTATTCGGGCGCAGGGCGGTCATCGCAGTGATGGCTCTCGGCATCGCAGTGCGAAGGATTGCACCCCTGCTCAGGGACAAATGGACGGATTCGCCAGTTGTGGTGGTTGACTCGAGCCTGAAGTTTGCCATACCTCTTGTGGGAGGGCACCACGGTGCAAATGCCCTTGCGAGGCGGCTTTTGCCTCTTGGCACCACCCCTGTCATAACAACCGCCACTGAAGCCGCAAAAAGACCCTCGGTCGAGGGGATCGCAGAGGCGCTGCAGTGTGATATCGTGAACAGGGACTCCGCAAAGCATGTCAACATTGCGCTCCTTGAAAAGGACGTTCCGGTGCTTGAGGTCAGGGGACCGAAGATACTTGTTGTTGACAGCGATGTGGCTGTGCTGAAAAGAGGTACTGCATGATAGTTGGGATAGGAGCCCGCAGGGGCGTGTCATGNNAAAAACGAGGTGGGTATCCGGATGGCAGCCGGGATTCTCGGGAAACAGCTCGTGTTCCTCGACCCGGAAAGCATCAACAGCCAGCCTGCTGCATCGGGTTCCGCTGCCGCCCGCCTCGGGCTTGCAGGAGTGTGCGAGCCCTGCGCCCTGTTCCTGTCGAAGGAAAAGAAGCTTCTGATGAGGAAAAAAGCGTATGGAAGGGTCACAGTTGCACTCGCAAGGTAAGCTCTACATCGTGGGCATAGGACCCGGTGGCGCAGGGCACATGACAGGTCGCGCCGTGGCAGCGATATCAGAGTCCGAGTACGTGCTTGGCAATTCAACCTACATGCAGCAGGTGAAGCACCTACTTGGCGGTAAAAAAGCAATGCCGAGCGGCATGGGTGATGAGGTCGAGCGCGCAAAGAGGGCGGTCGGGCTTGCAAGCTCGCATATAGTGTCTCTTGTCAGCGGAGGGGATGCCAACGTGTACGGCATGGCAGGCATCGTCTTCGAGGTCGCTGCCGGGATAGATGTGGATATCGAGGTCGTGCCCGGAGTGACAGCCCTGAGTGCGGCATCTGCGCTCCTCGGGGCTCCGCTCGTCACGGATTTTGCAGTGATAAGCCTGAGCGACCTTTTAACTCCCTGGGAAAAGATAGTGAAGCGGCTTGAGTGCGCGGCGAGCTCGGATTTCGTAATTGCGATATATAATCCGAAAAGCAGGGGCAGGAGCACGCATTTTGCAGGCGCTGTGGAGATAATAAGGAAATACAGGGCGGGTACAGTACCCGTCGGCATAGTGAAAAATGCAACCCGCGACGGCGAGACTGCGATAGTGACGACACTCGACAGGGTACTTGAACACTCAGACGTAGTTGATATGAGCACGACAATTATTATCGGGAACAGCGAGTCCATGATGCACGGCAGCAGGATAGTGACGCCGCGAGGATACAGGAATAAGTATGAATACTGAGTTCGGGGCGCTCACGCGCGAAGCTAAAGAAATCAGCAGGAAGAGCAGCGAAATCGCCCGCAGGATAGTCGGGGGCAACTCGCCTGAAGACATGATACGGCAGAGGTGCGTAATCGCTACCGGGGACCCATCATTTGCGAAGCTCATGCGGTTTGAGAAAAATGCAGTCGGGGCAGGTATTGATGCGATAGCCAGCGGAGCATTGATATTTACTGATATCAAAATGGCTGAGGTGGGCATATCAAAGCGCGGTCATGCGTGCAGTGTAGAGAGCGTGGTCGATAAAGGAAATGCAATCGCGGAGGCTATAGGGGTCACGCGGACATCAGCCGGGTTCATGGCTGTGCGGGACAGGCTTGACGGCTCGATAGTAGTCATAGGAAATGCGCCCTCAGCTGCGATTACGGTCTGCAACCTTGTAAATGAAGGGGTGAAACCTGCGCTCATAGTGGCTACGCCTGTGGGCTTCGTGAACGCAGCCGAATCAAAGGAAATGGTGCGTCTGCTTGATATTCCATCCATCACCTGCGAGGGCACGCGAGGAGGCACGCCTGTGGCGGTGGCTGTCGTGAACGGGCTCATCGAGATGAGTGTATGCGCGACCCGGTGAATGGTTTTGATTTCCCTCCCGAGTGGCTCTCACGCTCAAGATTACAGCGTGACGAGCTTGAAAAAGGCATTTCCAGCGGCAGGCTTGTGATATTATCTGACGGGAGCGTCCTCAGGCGCGGCTTCACGACAGGCACCACCGCCGCCGCTGCTGCAAAGGCTGCTGTGCTCTCGCTGGAGCGCAGCGTGGATATGGTGGATGTGACAACGCCTGCAGGTATCAGGGTATCAATCCCCGTAAATGCGAAAGGGGGGGAGGCAAGCGCAAGAAAAGATTCGGGAGAGCATGGCTTTGATGTGACGGACGGCATTGTTATTTCTGCATCCGCAAGGATAGCATCCTCCAGCAGCATCATCGCAGGCAGTGGTATTGGCAGGAAGAACGGGAAGCCTGCCATTACCAGGGAGCCGATGAGGCAGATAAAAAATGCTATTGAGGAGGCTGTTTCCGAGCTTGGCATACAGGGAGCAGAGGTAGCCCTTGAAGTGAATGACGGCGAGGGAATAGCGCGAAAGACGCTGAACCCCGCGATGGGCATTACGGGCGGCATCTCCATCCTGGGCACCTCGGGCTTTGTTGAGCCCTGGAACGAGCATGTATTTGCGGACAGGGGGAGCTCTATCACTGGCGAGTTGAAGGTCGTGCTGACAACAGGCAGGCTCGGGCTAAAGTATTCGCACGTGCTCTTTCCCGGCTATAAGGTCGTGCTCATGGGGAGCGGATTCAGCCGGGGGCTCGGGATTGCCCTGGAAACTATCATCTGCGGTCTCCCGGGGCTGATACTGCGCTGGGGCGCGCCTGATATCCTCGATGGGACGGGTTTTTCAACCGTGCAGGAGCTTGTTGATGCAGACCCGGAAAGTCGGCGCATAGACGATGCGCTTGAGAAGGCTCTGAGAAAGGCAAAGGGCGCGCGGATTGTGCTGCTGAACCGGGACGGGAGCGTGCTGAGGGATACGGGAATTGGCTGAGGATTTTAGAATATTTTATATATGGTAATTACCTAAATAGCGTAACGTAAATATGCTATCTGACTCTGAGATTCAATCATTGATTGATGAAATAAAGCCAATCCCTTCTCAAACATTAAAGAACATCCACCCTAAAAATAAGGAAAACAGGTCTTATAAGGAATATGATTTAGAAGTGAAATCAGCTTCCGGTAAAGCTTTCAGGATTAGGATTAGAGAGAACATCCTAAATGTTTTAGATTTCTCAGTAATATTGATTTATGTAGATGAAAAAAGAAAATACCACATACTGAGAAGATACAATGGAAAGCATATCCATAGAAATCAAATTGAAAAGAATAAGTTCAGAGATTTTCATATACACATGGCGACAGGACGGTATCAAGAAGCTGGATTCAGAATAGAAGGTTATGCTGAGGTAACTGATTCATACAATAACTGGAAGGATGCCCTCACGAAAATGTTAAAGGATTGCAATTTCAAGGGAGATATGTCGTTAAATGGCTTTAATTAGGAGTTAATATGGATATTGAGGTACTTGAAAAAGAAATCCGGAGAAAAGTCTGTGGTGAGATCGATATATTCCGGGAGGGTAAAGACAGATTCGTAATAGCAGCACCGTTTACATTTGAAGATGGGGATTTCCTAAATGCGGTTCTTAGAAAGAATGGAGCTGGCTGGTATTTCACTGATGAAGGGCACACGTTCATGCATCTGTCATATGATGAGCTGGATTTTGACAGAGGCAGGAGAAAGGAGATAATTGATTCAATCCTCAGGACGCATTATCTTGAAAATGATAATGGGGAGATAAAGTGCCGTGTTGAAGATAATTATTTTGGAGACGCATTCTATACGTTTATTCAGGGATTGGTCAGGGTATCGGATATCGCCTTCACAAAGAGAGAACGCATCCTATCCCTGTTTTATGAAGAATTCCAGGGATACTTAAAGGAGATACTCGGAGATAAGTGCATTTTCGATTATAAAGAACCGGTCAAAGACCCTGGAGGAAAATATCCTGTTGACTGCTATGTTAAAAATGACGTGCCGTTATTTATTTTCGGGCTGTACAACAATGATAAGTGCCGGGATGCGACAATTACATGCCTTACCTATGAGAAATGGGATATACCCTTTATCACGATAGCGATTTTTGAAAACCAGGAGGACATAAACAAAAAAGTACTTGCAAGATTCAGCGATGTGATAGAGAAACAATATTCAAGCC
>DUGO01000150.1 GCA_013331375.1 Candidatus Methanoperedentaceae archaeon
CCTCCCCCAAGGTTTAATACCCTGGGCAAATTATTGATATACGTTTAAGTATTTATATCTTATCTTATAAATTTATGAAGTTATTACAATATATACGCGGTTTTCAATATTTTTTTTTGGCGCTCAGAATATCAGCGTGGACCTGAAGTCTATCTTCTTTATCTGCTCCCCTACCTCTTCCACGAATTTCATCATATAGCTATCAAGCATCTGCACTCTCTGCTTGCGCGTCAACTCATCGCTCTCTGAGGCAGCTATCAGCTTCTCGAATTCCCTGTATTTTTCCATGGTCTTTTCCACCATAGCACCTTTCGTTTCCCCGCACTCAGCCATATGGACAAGATACCTCCGCAGCTTCACAGAGCCGCGGTTGATGCCGAATGCAGGATCGAAAAACAGGGGTATCCTGAACAGCCCTATTTCGACCGAACCCGACTTTTTAGATGGGAAAAGTCGCGCTATTTCCCCGCCGACCTTATTCTCAAAAGCGTTCATTTCAGTTGCATGAACCGTGGTCGCAGATTGTACACNNACACGCGGTAGCGCATACACTTTTCGAAGTTATCTTTTTCATAATCGCACTGGATAAGCTCGGCTCCAACGCATGTACCGTCTGTGCATAGCGGGCATTCCCTGCATACCATATGTGATCCCGGTAAATTGATTGCAAACCAAACGTTATAATCTTTCTGGTAAGCGTTACGAAGCCAAAAAATAGAGTGTGCGGCTAGCCGCACCACCCGGTTTTATGCCCCTGCCGGGGTCCCGCCGGCTTTCTGCCTGTGAACATACTGATGCTTCGGCGAGAAATACCGCTTTATTCCGACTCCGCATTTGCCGCACGTGATCTCAAGCCACTCTCCATCTTCCTTCACAGTGTAATGGTCGAATATTGAGGCTTTACAGCCGGGACACACAAAGTACCCCTTGAAATAGTCGCTATAGAATGCCGGGTTGTTCTCAAGCCAGCCAAGCACTCGCGTTAGCCGCTCTACATAGCGCTTTCTTGAGCCCTCTGGCGCGCTTTCAAGCTCGACCGAGAGCTTCTCGCTTATCTGCCTTGCGTGCGACCTTGCATGTGTCCTGATTTTCATGTAGTCTGAGACGAAGTTCGTGGTGCTGTCGAGGTACCTGGCAAACCCGCGTCTGGCAGTATCCCGCTTTGACCCGATGGTCCTGATGAAGTACTCGCTCATCAGGTCNNCAGGTCTTCCATCAGGTCTGCACATGCAGTGCAGATGTCATAGCCCCGGAAGCTCCTGTTGTCCAGTGGGTCTCCACATATCGTACATGTCTCCACTCTCATCACCTCGTTTCAAGCACAACCGGCTTGACCGCTTCACGCGTGAACATTATCGGATACAGGTTCAGCACGGAAAGCAGGTCTCCTTTCTTCAATTCACCGTTCTCCTGACCTATAACATAAGCGTAGTTGATTGTGCGGTCTGCGTCAACTGGCTTGGGACCGCCCTTTGTTCCAACCTTGACCACGGACGCAAAGGCGTGATGGCTGAAGGCGCAGGGCATCGCAAGAGTATCCTTGGGTACTTTGATTTCCTTTACCTTCACTCTCTCGATTTTTCCCGCTTCCAGCGTCTTTTCCTCATCCGCAATCACCATTTCCCACTTTGCTCGCGTGGCGATTGTGAACTCATATGGCGCAGCTTTCACCTTTCTCGTCTGCAGCGTTCCATTCTTCTTGGAAACCACGTTTACGATCTCTGCCATTAGTCTTCCACCAGAGAGTACTATGAGGTTAAGGTATTTATAGTTTATCATGGTTAATCATGATAATTATTATTCATGATACTTTATTAATCAACATCTTAATATTAGGGCGCCCCAAGAGTGCGAAGTAAGATAACGGTGGACAGATGAGCAGCATAGAAAGTGCATGCAGAGACCTCATAGAAGACATCCTGGCAGGTAATATCGCAGATGAGGCGGGACTCTGCAGAGCCAAGAAGAAAGTCTCATTACAATGCAGGCTGGACTCGCTCCCCGGCAACCCAGAGATACTGTCTTACGCGCGGGAGGGCGAGCGCGAGAGGGTACTGGAAGTGCTGCAGCGCAAGCCTGTTCGCACCATATCTGGTGTTGCGGTCATTGCAGCCATGACCTCGCCAGCGCCCTGCCCCCACGGGAAGTGCGTGCCTTGCCCGGGTGGACCGGACTCGAAGTTCAGGTCGCCGCTGAGCTACATGGGGCTTGAGCCTGCAGCAAGGCGCGCCTTTGAGTGCGGCTTTGACCCCTATGTGCAGGTGTCGTCGAGGCTTCGGCAGCTCTCGGATATAGGGCATCCTGTTGACAAGGCTGAGCTCATCATCATGGGGGGAACGTTCACAGCGCGCCCGCCGCAGTACCAGGAATGGTTTGTCAGGAGATGCCTTGAGGCAATGAACGAGTTCGGGGGCTCGAGTAAAGGGGGCAGCAGGAGTGTTAATACCATCGAGGAAGCCCAGGCTGTAAATGAGACCTCGCGCGTAAGGAACGTGGGCATGACAGTGGAGACGCGACCTGACTGGATGGGAACTGAGCATATAGACGGCATACTGCGCCTTGGCGCGACCAAGGTAGAGCTCGGGGTACAGAGCACTGATGATGGTGTCCTTCTGCGGATTCGGCGCGGGCATACCGTGGCTCAGAGCGTAACTGCGAACAGGCTTGTGAGGGACAGCGGGCTCAAGGTGGGCTTTCACATGATGCCCGGGCTTCCAGGCTCGTCCATGGAAAAGGATGCTCGAATGTTCGAAGACCTGTTCAGCGACGAGCGCTTCATGCCCGATTACCTGAAGATATACCCCACACTTGTGACAGAGGGGACAGAACTTGCGGGCATGTACGATAGGAGCGAGTACGAACCTCCTGGTACGGAAGAGGCGGCGCAGCTTGTTGGAAGAATAAAATCCATCCTTCCTGTGTGGACAAGGCTCCAGAGGGTACAGCGCGACATACCCGCACCCCAGATACTTGCTGGCGTAAAGAAGAGCAACCTGCGGCAGCTTGCAGGCGAGAGGCTCGGGGCGATGGGAAAGAGCTGCAGGTGCATCCGGTGCCGCGAGGTCGGGCACAGGGCGCTTCACGGGGTAGAGCCCGGGAACATAGAGCTCGGGGCTGTGACTTACCGTGCGTGCGGGGGCATTGAGCACTTCATATCCTTCGAGGACCGCGAGCTGGACGTCCTGATAGGCTTTTTGCGGCTGCGGTTCCCTGCTTCCCCGCACAGTAGCGAGCTATCGGGCTCAGCCCTTGTACGGGAGCTCCACGTGTACGGACCTCTTGTGCCCCTCAAGACGCGGGCAAAGGAAGCGGAGTGGCAGCACAGGGGCTACGGCGAAGAGCTGCTCATTGAGGCAGAGCGAATGGCAGCACAGGCAGGCTTTAAAAAGATAGCAGTTACGAGCGGCATAGGCGTAAGGGAGTATTACAGGAGGCTCGGATACCGGCGGGACGGACCCTACATGGCAAAGACGCTCAGAGATTCCTGATGCCGGGGTCATGCTCAATGAAAACCGAGTCAACAGGTAACCGCTCGCACAGGCGCCGCATCGCTGGGCACTCGGTGGCATAGTGCGTCGCATCCACAAGCGCGAGATGCCCGGCATATCTTATGGCATCGTGCCTGAGGTCGCCTGACAGGAGCGCGTCCGCCCCTGCATCCAGTGCGATGTCGATGTACTCTTTCCTGAAGCCGCTGCCTCCCAGCACCATGACGCGCTTTATCGTTCCTGTTCCCGTGAACTGCACATGCGTGTTGAGCCTTTGCGAAGCGTATGCTGCGAAGTCGGGGAGCGCAGTGCCCTCGATGTCCCCGACGCAGCCAGACGGGAGGCGCGTGACATCCGTAAGGTTTAGGGCTTCTACGAGAGCGTCATTCACACCGCCTTCCGCTCTGTCATAGTTCGTGTGCATGACGTAGATGGATATCTCATTCTCAAGCGCGATTTTAAGTGAATCCGATAGCTGCTTTGAAAGCCTGCACACAGGCTCGTATATGAGGGCGTGGTGCGTGATGAGCAGGTCTGCGCCCAGCCTTGCAGCCTCTTCAAGGACATAATCCGTGGGGTCAAGTGCGACCGCAGCCATATTCACGTTATTTCCCCGGTCAAGCACCAGCCCGATTTTCCCGGAATCGCTCTCGTCCGCTAACTCCAAGGGTGCGATCTCCTCAAGCAAGGCTGTGATGTCATGTAGCTGCATGTTATTTAATTAGCCGTTCGGGTGTATTAATTCTTGTCCATGACAGCAGGCGGAACGCTCACGAGAACATTTCTTTGAGCTCCTGCTGTATGACCGGCAGCATCTCGCTGCTCTCACCGTGTGAGCTTCCGGTGAAATTATACAGCTTTTTCGGCTGCTTTGCGAACGTGAACGTGTTGAGCGCCTGCCCGTAGGGAATGACGCTGTCGTTTATCGAGTGCAGGAGCACTACTTTCCGCGGTGAGAGCTTGGCAATATACCTGTCAGGGTCAACCGACCTGTAAAACCTGATATCCTCCGGGTCGCTAATCTCACCCCTACGCACGAATCCGTCGATGCCATAGCCTGCTGTGCTTATGCCGATAACTCCTCTCACAGAAGGCTCAAGGGCTGCGGCGATGAGCGCGAACCTGCCTCCGTTGCTTGACCCGATGATAACTATCCTGTCAGGGTCTATCCGCTCATCCTGCCTGAGAAGGTCAAAAGCCCGAAGCGCATCATAGACCATCATGTGCTGGATTGGCTCTTTTTCGTCCCGGAAGCGCCCGAGGTCGCCCTGGAAATCAATCCCGCCCAAGTTCCGCTGGTCGATGGCGAGCGAGGCGTACCCGAGCCCTGCAAGCCACTGTGCAAGCCCCTGCTCTCCCTCCTTTGGCACGGTCGCGCCTGGAAGAATCAGGACTGCAGGCACTCTTTTGGCTGAGGCTGGTACCCTGAGGAGCCCGCTGACCTTCGCGCCGCCCCTGCTGTCAAATGTTACAAGATAAAGCGTGGAGTTGCCTGACTCAAGCACCCTCGAATCAACAGCCACATCACCGCGGCTTGCGGGATAGACAAGCGTACCGTCCTGCGTCACTTTCCAGCCATCACCGCCGCCATTTCCACCGGAAAGCAGTAGCCAGGCGATTATTATGGCTGCGGCAACCAGACCTCCAATTAGCAGCCGCGGCGGCTCTTTGCGCTGCTGCATTTTCCTGTGGTTATCCCTTCTCAAAAAACCACCTGATTCTCAGGTCACATCTCGAACTTCTCGAACCTCTCCTTTTTTGCCCTGCATATCGGGCAAACACCGGGAGGCTCCTCGCGGGCGCATAAGTACCCGCATACCTTGCATCTCCAGACTGATATCATCTTTTCCTCTCCTTTGATAAGCTCATCATCTCTCATCCTGTACCCGCTCACGTAATATTCGGCAGGTCTTCTCTCAGGTATCGGGTCGTGGGATTTCCTGCCGCTTATCCAGTCATCGTTCACGTACAGGGTGCACAGGCAGCAGCCGAACTCAGCAAGATCCGGGTCGCGGTAGTCGCAGGGGCAGATGATATCCATGTCATCCGAAAGCGTGCCTGCGGTTATGCGGCACGGGCAGAGCCTGTAGCCGTATCTCTTTTCGTTCTCAACAATGCCCGTGAGCAGGTCATTGAGCTGCTCCCCGTCGGGATTCAGCGTATAGCCGTCCTCGTCCGCAAGCCACTTGATATCCTCATACAGCGCCTGTACTTCGGGATTATCGAACTTCATTTCAACCCCAGCATTTCGCGAAGCCTGTCCTCGTAAAACCCGACCACGACATCATCACCCACCACGATTGTGGGGAATCTGTAGCTCTTTGTCAGCCTGAACACTTCCTTCATCACTTTGTCTTTCTCAGAACCGTTCAGGAGGTCGACGTCGACATAATCATATTGTACCTTATTCTTATTCAGGAATCTCTTCAGTGCCTTGCAGTGAACGCAAGTGCTCAATGCGTATATTTTCAATTTCATGGTCCGTGCATCCCCCTGTGGTCTTCTGTGATGGCATGATGTTCAGCTGGCAGCTCCACAGGGCAGACCTCAGGTGAACCCTTCTCGCCGTAATGCTGCCCCCATTTCCTGCATACCCATCCCTGCATTCGCTTAATATCCTCATCGCTCATGTGCCTGAACCTGCCCTGCATCATCAGGTAATCCTTTACGAATCTCATCTTCCCCGGTCTGTATGTCACCTTTCTCTCACCGTATTCAAACTCGTACAGCGTCCACATACCTGTATCAACCGCAAGCTTTAAAATCTCTATGCTTTTCGCCTGGTCTATTTTCCATCCTGGCACGCAGGGGGTTAGCATGTGGAGAAAGCGGAAACCGCTGATAGTTTTTGCCTTCTCTACCTTTCTTATGAAATCCGCAGGATGCGCGACCGACAGGGTTGCAAGGTATGGTATGTCGTGGGCAGCCATGATCTCGGGAAGGTCTTTCTTGAACTCACGCTTGCCCCGAGTGAGCTTCCCGACTGGCGTTGTAGTGGTCCATGCACCGAACGGCGTGGAGCCGCTTCGCTGTATGCCTGTGTTCATGTATGCCTCATTGTCCAGGCATATGTAGATGACGTCCTCGTTCCGCTCGGCGGCTCCGGATACCGACTGAAGACCAATGTCGTACGTGCCGCCGTCGCCTGCAAAACCCACAACGTTCACGTTCTTCCCCTTTTTCTCATACGCGGCTTTCAGCCCGCTGATGCATGCGCCCGTGTTCTCGAAGGCTGTGTGCAGGAAAGGCACCTTCATTGCGGCATGGGGATACGTGGCGCTGAACACGACTCCGCAGCTTGCAGGCACATATACTACCGTATTTTTCCCGAGGATGCGCAGCGCGTTACGTATGGATATCGCAACACCGCAGCCTGGGCAGGCGGTATGCCCCATGACGAACAGGTTCTCATCAGGAAGATCGCGCATAGCGGTCATACGGGAACACCCCTTGTTGCATGCCAGTTGACGCGGCTGACCCTCTCGCCGTCCGCCGCCCGCAGCGTAAGCTCGCACATCTTTCGTATCTCCTGCGCAGTGACGTCGCGCCCGCCGAGCCCTGCAAGATGGTTAATCACTGGTATATCGGAATATCCGTACAGCGCCGCCTTTACCTCTTCAAATACCGGACCACCGCCCGTATACGAGAGCGACCTGTCAAAGACACCAATAGCCCTGAACCGCGACCCAAGGTCCCTGATCTCGTCGGAGGGGAACGGTCTATAGAACCGTAATTTCACAAGTCCCACCCGCCCCCTGAATTCAGCGATGACTTCACGCGCAGTGCTTGTGACAGTACCCATAGTCATAAGAACGACATCAGCGCCTTCTGTCCCGATTTCCTCGACCAGCCCGCCGTAGTCCCTCCCGAACCGGGATGCGAACTTCTTCCCGACCTCGGGTATGACCTTCTTTGAAGCCTCGACTGCATCCATGGTCTGGCGCCGCATCTCCATTATATATTCTGGCGGCATGAACGAGCCAGCTACTGCAGGATTATCAGGGTCAAGGCTGTACACTGGCTCGTATCCGGGAAGAAAAACATCGACATCTTCCTGTGCAGGCAGCTCCACTGGCTCAACCGTGTGGGAGAGCACAAAGCCGTCCATGCAAGGCATCACGGGCAGGAGCACGCGCCTGTCCTCAGCAATCATGTAACCCTGGATGACCATGTCAAGAGCCTCCTGGTTGTTCTCGATATATACCTGCAGCCAGCCCGAATCCCTCTCCGCCATCGAGTCATTGTACTCGCACCATATGCCCACAGGATACGCGATTGTCCGGTTCACATTTACCATCACTATCGGGAGGCGAAGCGGTGCAGCTACGTAGAGCATCTCGTGCATGAACGCAAGTCCCTGTGAGGCTGTGGCAGTGAACGTGCGCGCACCTGCAGCCTGGGCAGCTATGGTAGCGCTCATGACGCTGTGCTCGGACTCCATGGGCATGAACTTTGCATCCATTTCCCCGTCACTTACGAACTCAGCAATGTGCTCCACTATCAGCGTCTGCGGGGTTATGGGGTACGCTGCCACAACCTCTGCCCGCGCGAGCTTGGCGCCGTATGCAACCGAATGGTCTCCTGTGATTACTTTCTTCATAGTCTCATCATCGTTATGGCGTCCACGGGGCACTCATTCGCGCAGATGCCGCAGCCCTTGCAGTAGCCATAATCAGTCCTCAGGTCTTTCCCGTTATCTATCCTGATGATGCAGCCCTCAGGGCAGTCGAACCAGCAGGCAAGGCACATGGTGCACCTGTTGCGGTCTCTCACAGGTCTGAAGGTAGCCCATTCCCCTGTCTTGTTCTCAATAAAGCTGCCAGGACCGATAAGTCCTGCATCCGTGGTTCTTGCACCAAGTACGCCGCCCACGGGCAGCTCCCGGTATTCGGGCAGCCACTGCTTCCTTATGGCGTGCTCTTTCCCGCCGCTGCTCATGCCGGTTTCGGTCCTATCGTACGCCATCCGCGCAGCACCTGCGTTCTTCCTGCCTGCGACCTCTCCCAGCTTTTCCCCGAAGCGGCTCATTATCGCTTTCTCGACTGAGTCGATGCCCACGATGCCTGTTGCTCTTGAAAAAGCCCCGAGGATGGCTGTATTCGTAATTGGGGCTTTCAGCAACTCAAGGGCGATGGAGGTTGCCTCAACGGCAGCGGTACGTATCTTCCTGCCGAGCTCGATTTCTTCCGGCTTTTTCGTGCTGTTGATGACCGCGATGCCGTTCTCCTTTATGCCATGTGTGATATCAACGGTATCAAGCAGGGTATCATCAAGCACAACCACGCAGTCAGGTGTGTATACCTGCGTCCTGCTGTATATTTTCTGGTCGTGTATCCTCGTGAATGCGAGCACGGGCGCACCTCGGCGCTCTGCACCGAAGAAAGGGAATGCAATAGCATATTTGTCTTCTATCACCGCAGCCTCTGCAAGCGCCTGCGCAGCCATTACCGCGCCCTGCCCGCCCCTCCCGTGGAAGCGAACCTCGTACATCTCACTCACATGCGCCAGGCAGCAGGATATCCTTGCAGTACTCGCAGAGTATCCTCGGGAGTCCCTTCTTGAGTATCCTCACAGGGACAGGATAACCCCCTTCCCATATGGGCAGATCTACCCGGTTCGCATGCTCAATACAGAGCCCCATGCCGCACACGATACAGGCTGCAACAGCCTCGGTGTCCTTTCCTTCCTCAGCGCATTCATAACATTTCAGCATAGTCTCACCTCACAGGTTCTCCTTCAGCGCTTCATGGCAGGGCTGGCACACAATCCTCTTTATCCTGTCTATGTCGGGTTTCAGCCTCACAGGATAGCCCCCCTCCCAGATAGGCACTTCTTCACGAATCGAATGGTCCTTGCACAATCCCATACCGCATACGATGCAGATAGCAACTGCATCCGTATCTTTCCCCATTTTCGCGCACATATAGCATTTCATAAAGTTACCTCGGTCTCTCCCACATAACCGCGAATGTGTTTTACAAGCTCGTTGAGCTTAGGTCTTGAAACTGTCTCACCTCTTGTTATTTCGCTTACGATGGCGACCACAGTGCCTTCGGTTTTCATGTTCTCGGGTCTTGGTTTGACTACGCTTGTCCGGATGCCAGCCTTTGCAAAGTCTTCGAAATCTATCGGGTACTGGCAGGCGACCACTGCAGGTATGTTCACGTACTGCAGGATTTTCCTTGTCTTTGAGATCACATGCGAGTTCACGTTGCCAAGATGGATAAGCACCAGCCTGTGCCTGGCTATCTGCTCAATTTCTTTGGATGTGAGCCCGAACTTCGGACCGTAGCCGCTCGCCTTCACCGATGTCCCGACGTCCTCGACCGGTATTCCAGCGCCCGCCTCGAGCACGAGCACGCTTACCTGTATGCCTTCCCT
>DUGO01000169.1 GCA_013331375.1 Candidatus Methanoperedentaceae archaeon
TCAGGGTTATGCGTCACCATGAGAATCGTCTGCCTGTTCTCAAGATTCAGTTTCCTGAATAGCCCGATTATCTCCATTGAGGATTTCGTATCCAGGTTTCCTGTCGGCTCATCAGCCAGCACTATTTTCGGATTGTTGCCAAGGGCACGTGCAATCGCAACTCTCTGCTGCTGCCCTCCTGAAAGCTCGGACGGCAGGTGGTGGATGCGGTCAGCGAGCCCCACAGAACCGAGCAGCTCTTTTGCACGCGCCTGATAATCCCTGACGTTATTGAGCATCATGGGAAACATCACATTTTCAAGCGCGGTAAGCTCATTGAACAGATTGAAGAACTGGAACACAAAGCCCATGTTCCTGAGCCTGTATTCAGCCATGCGGTTGCCGCTCATTTTCGTGATATCCTTTCCGTCAAGATATATCTTCCCTGACGTTGGGACATCAAGGAGACCGATGAGGTTCAAGAAAGTGGTTTTGCCGCTACCCGAGGGTCCCATGATAGCAATGAATTCCCCTTCTTTTATTGAGGTAAATACCCCGTTAAGGGCGTTAATCTCAACCTTGCCCATGGTGTACGTCTTCTTGAGGTCGGTTACTTCTATGAGCTCCAATCAACCACCCCATATTGCTTTAATGATGTTTATCCTGCTGGCTGTGAACGCCGGGTACGAGGCAGCGAGCACCATTGTAAGGCTGATGATAGCAGCAGCATCGAAAATAAGATACATATAGAACCTGGGACCCATTGTTCCGAAGACCGGATCGTAGAACGGATGTGCCTCTAAATATGCTGTGCCGAGATAGCCGAGGACGCTCCCAAGAAGCAGCCCTATCGCGCCGAGGAAAACTGCCTGGATGATATAGACCGCGAACACCTGGTACCCTTTCATCCCGACCGCTTTCATGATGCCTATCTCTCGCCTTTTATTGAGCACGTTCAGGTATAATATGACACCTACAGATACTGCGGCTGCGAACAATCCGATTATGTTTATCGAATCGGTTATGTCCCTGTAAACCCTCATCGAACTCACTGCGGATTCAATCTCCTCCCTCCATACTTTTATCCTGGTTACCGCAAGCTCCCTGGATAGTATGTCCCTGTACTCTTCCGCCATATCCTTTTCAGGCAGCCTGACCAGGATAAGCGAGGCTTTGTTGTTCAAGCCCAGGCGCTCCTGCGCCTCTTCAAAAGTCATAATGACAGTATTTTTGTCAAGCTCAAGTCCGGTTCGTATTATGCCCTTGATTTTGTAAGCCTTGGACTCGCCTTTTTCAAAGACCAGCGCAACATCGTCCCCGGGTCTTATATTCAGTTCATCCGCAAGCCTGTACGAGATTAGTATGCTGCTGCTGTCATTTGACCCGAGAGTCTCGCCCGAGTCGAGCTTGCTCAGGATCTTTGTGACCCTGTTCTCTTTTTCGGGGTCAAGCGAAAGTATCTGGATTGGCTTTGTTTTATCCTTATATGATATTGAGCCGACTGCCGAGAGTCGTGGCGCGTACGAAACAATACCGGTTTGTTCAAGTTTCAGTGCCTTTATGTCATAGCCGTCTATATACCTGTCCTTTACCTCAGGGTAGATATTCACATGTCCTGAAGAGGTCTCCATACTTCTATCCAGGAAGTCGTCTGTTATACCGTCAATGAAACCATTCAGCACAATGATATTCGCGGTCACGATGGATATCGCAAGAATAATCAGAAGAAACGTCTTCCTGTTCTTTTTGATATCCTTTTTTGCGAAAAAAATAACAGCCGACAGCACTAACCACCCCCCCATATTGCCTGTATTATGTTTATCCTGCTTGCCCTGACAGCGGGATATATCCCCGAGAGCACAGTCACTGCGAATGAAGTGCCAGCCGCAGTATATACTATGCTGTCATAGAACCGGGCGCTTATCCATGCCTGCATCAGGGGGTCGTAGAAAGGATGAGCCTCCATGTACCTGACCCCGAGATATCCTGCAACAACCCCCAGGGCTACACCGATAAGCCCGAAAAGCACAGCCTCCATCACAAATACCCGGAAGACAAAAGAATCCTTTGCCCCGATAGCCTTCATCACACCTATCTGCCGCTTTTTGAAAATCACATTTATGTATATGATAAGGCCGACTGAGATGGCGGCTGCAATCAGTCCCACAGCAGTGATTATCACTGTAAAGCTGGTCCATGCCTCTGTGAAGCTCAATATAATCTTTGATTCGTCCTGCCATGTTTTGACATTCGATATGTCCAGTTCCTCTGCTATCTTTTGCCTGTACTCCGGGGCTGAGTTTTTATCGTTCAGCTTTACCAGGATCACAGAAGCCCGGTTATCCATGCCGAGCTGGCGCAGAGCCTCATCAAGGTTCATTATGACAGTGGCTGCATCCATGTCAAGGTTTCCGGTACGGATGATGCCCCTGACAGTGTATTCTTTAACGGAACCGCTTTCAAAGGCAATAGTTACAACGTCGCCGACATCCAGGTTCAAATCATTGGCAAGGCGGTATGACACAAGTATGGAATTCTTATCAGAGGGTTCAAGCGTTGTACCCCTGTCGAGTTTATCAA
>DUGO01000081.1:0-3958 GCA_013331375.1 Candidatus Methanoperedentaceae archaeon
CGGCGAGGGCGAGTTCATTGAAGTGGAGCTGCACGGTCACAGGGTAAGTGCGGTCAATACCGGAGTCCCTCATGCAGTCATCTTCGTGGACGAGCTTGCACCTGGGCTTATGGAGATTGCGCCGCAGTTCAGGCATGACCGCATATTCCCGAGAGGCGCGAATGTGAATTTCGTTAGGGTGGAATCAAGAAGCGAGATCACGGTGCGCACGTTCGAGAGAGGTGTCGAAGACGAAACGCTTAGCTGCGGCACCGGCTCGGTTGCGAGCGCGGCTGTGGCACACAGGCTGGATAAGACCGAAGAGAGAATCGCAGTTAACACAAAGGGCGGGCTGCTGAACATAACGCTTTCGCGCGGCGAGGCGTTCATGGAAGGTACTGCAGAGACTGTATTTTCAGGAAGGACAACGGAGTTTCCGTGAAAACCCAGTTACATTTTTAAACAGGGGACTCATAAAGAGGCAACGCTTAAATGGACACGTGGACTTCAATCGAACTCCTGGCAATATCAATATTCGTCGTGCTGTCCGCATTTTTTTCAGGCTCTGAGGCAGCGCTCCTGTCAGTGAACAAGATACGGATAAAGCACCTTGCCGATAATGACAGCAGGAGAGCAAAGATACTGCTGGACATACTACGGAACCCTGAACAGTTCATCGCAGCCATACTCATCGGGAATAACGTGGTCAATATCAGCGCGTCAGTGCTCGCGACAGATGTGGCGCTGCATTACTTCGGCGACCGGGGGGTAGCCATAGCCACGGGCACGATGACGTTACTGATACTCGTTGTGGGAGAGGTGCTTCCCAAGACCATCGGTTCCCGGAACTCAGAGACGGTTTCGATGCTTGTTGCAAATCCGATAAAGCTGATAATCGATATACTGAGACCATTCATATGGGTGCTGACAACCTCTATCAATGCTGTTATTGCAGCTGTGGGCATTAAGGACAGGGTAAGAAACCCGTTCGTCACAGAGGATGAGATTAAGCTCATGCTCAAGGTGGGGGAAAAGGAGGGCACGATTGAGCAGCATGAGAGGGAGATGATTCACAAGGTCTTTGAGTATACGGATGAGAAGGCTCACGGGATAATGACACCGAGGGATAAGATGGTGTGCATAAGCGAGAATGAGACCCTTGAGAATGCGCTTGTGGTGATAAACGAGTCGGGTCACTCAAGGATACCCGTCTACAGCAAGAACATAGACCATATCACAGGAATGGTCTATGCGAAAGACCTGCTCAGGTTCAGGGACACGGACATGCGGCGGATAACCGTGCACCAGATCCAGCGCCCGATACTTATAACAAGGGCTGGCAGGAAGATATCGTCTCTCCTTAAGGAATTACAGCAAAAGAAGATAGGCATCTCCGTGGTTGTCGATGATACCAACAGGGTTATCGGTCTCGTATCGATTGAGGATATCCTCGAGGAAATCGTGGGCGAAATCTTTGATGAATACGATGTCGAAACAGAAAAAGATGGGGCAGGAAACGCTTGAAATCACTGGATGTGTGCCCTGAAGAGCCCGGTTATCACGCCTCTTGCAGCCTCGAATCCGCCGTCGAGATAGACCGCGCCGAGAATAGCCTCAAGGGTCTCTGATAGCACGTACTGCTGCTCGTCCGCTTTCTGCTTTTTCTCTCCCGCGCCCAGGATGATGTGGGCACCGATGCCGAGCTGCCGCGCCATCCCGCCGAGCTTTTCCACGCTCTCAAGGTTCATCTTACGCGTGGTTATCTCCTCGCGCGTGCCGCACCCTGCGCCTATCAGGAGGTCAACCAGCACAGTCTTGAGCACGGCGTCGCCCAGTGTCCTGAGCACCTCCTGGTCTTCGCACGTCTTATTCTGCTGCCTCTGCTCGTTTGCGTATGCCTTGCGTGTGAGCGCGCGCGTGAGGAGGTGTTTGTTATTGAAGGTGTATCCGATGGATTGTTCGAGGGGCATGGTGCTATTTCAGTTCATGGAGGTTACTGGTTTTTTATTTATTTCCTCTGTATTTTGAATAAAGCGCATCAAAATCTTCCAGGCTCATCTCCAGATCTTCTCGTATTATCTTGCGCAGAAGCCCTTTGGGGATATCCTTATTTCCATGCACTGGAACACTGGTTGCCCTTCCGTCTTCTGATTTCAACCGCCAGTGTGAACCTTTAGTCCTGGTAACTTCAAAGCCCAGGTACTCCAAGAATTTTATAAGTTCTTTGCCCTTGAATACAGGAAGTTTAGGCATCTTGGGCAACTTCCAGGTCTCTAAATCCAACAAACTTATTTAGCTCTTCGACTTTTGTCTCTTCGAGGCACATATCTATGACTTCTTTTATGTTCTCCAGTGCCTCATCTATGGTTTCGCCGTATGAATGGCAGCCTTTGAACACAGGGCAGCTTACTATGTAATAACCATCTTCGTCAACTTCAATGATTATGGGCAGATGTAATTTTTCCATGTCTGATGCGTCCTATTTAATAGTAGGTTTCTATGTATTAAGATATTCCCCATACAGGTACTGTTAAATCTTTGAGTGGTAGGAATTGCTGTTAAGGTTCGAGTGGCTGCGTTGGAAATCAAAAACAGATTAATCTTGATATAACACTACTTCTTTTTTTCCCATTTGATATAAAGAGCTATCTATCTCTCTGGGCGACAGAAAGCAATCGTCTGCAATCTTTCTTATATCCTCCAAAAATGTTGTATAATCTTTTATATAGAATTCATTTTTTTTCTTATTATAAAGTGCAAACCAACTATGCCTATCAATCACAGGAAAGTTTGGATAATCGTAAAAAGCTAAAATTGCTGAAGGAATAGTAATTGTTTCTCCTTTAATACCCAAAACATTTGCGAATTTCAGAAGTGCTTTATCAACATATCCTTTTTCCAACAGATTAAACGCCTCTGCTGAGCAAACTTGGATTTCTTTCCCTGAAATAGACTCTATGTATCTGCCTATACCCTGATAGTAACCAATTTTCCAAGAAAGAATAGAAATAAATTCTAAGGGGGTCAGGCATTTCTTATTTTTTATATTGGTTGATAGCTCTTCAAAAAACATATCATCAATGAGTTTATTGTCCTTCTTATACTCTTCAAGATAATCTTGTAATCTCCTGCAAATCACATCATTCATGAATTCCAAGTGAGTTTTAGGCACTAATATACTTTCCCATGATTATCTTAATGTTACCACTTGATGTTTAACAGCGACTTATTGCAACTCTGCACCTGAGCTTAATTTTGACCGACTTTAGGTGCAACTTTAAGACACTATATGCAAGTGCGACTTGGCAAAGCTACTTATTGCGCAACCCTGATTATCAAAGCCGTACAATCAACCCCCATGCTCGTCAACGCAGACCTCCACATCCACTCAAAATACAGCATGGCGACATCTGAAAAGATGGACCTTCCAACCATAGCCGCAGAATCAAAGAAAAAGGGCATACAGCTTGTGGCAACGGGCGACTGCCTGCATCCGAAATGGCTGGCTGACATAAAGCAGCTTGACATGAGCGATGGCGCTTTGAAGCTCGATGACACCTTCTTTGTGCTCACGACCGAAGTGGAGGACAAGAACCAGGTGCACCACCTGATTATCGTCCCCGAAATCTCAAAAGCTGAGGAATTGTACGAGCGCCTGAAGAAGCACTCGAACAACATCGACAGAGACGGGCGCCCGAATGTGCAGCTGGGCGGCGAGGAGCTCGCGGAGGCTGCAATCGACGCGGGCGCGCTCATCGGTCCCTCGCACGCCTTCACGCCCTGGACTGCGATGTACGCCTACCATAACTCGCTCCGTGACTGCTACGGTGACCTCTGCGACCGAATCTATTTCCTTGAGCTCGGGCTCTCGGCTGACTCCTCCTACGCGGACAGGATAGCAGAGCTGCAGTGCCTGACGTATCTCTCAAATTCGGATGCGCATTCCCCCCATGTCAATAAGCTGGCGCGCGAGTTTAAC
>DUGO01000081.1:3980-9367 GCA_013331375.1 Candidatus Methanoperedentaceae archaeon
ATAAAAAGCTGGACATGCTCATGCGGCGGGACAATCAAGAAGGGAGTGAAGGACAGGGTGAACGAGCTTGCCTCATGGGACGAGCCAAGACCACCCGCGCACCGCCCCCCGTATCTCCACATCGTGCCGCTCGCAGAGATACTTGCCCTCGCCTTAGGGGTATCGGGCACAGGTACACGTAAGGTACAGGAGGAATGGAAGCGCCTCGTTGGTAAGTTCGGGAGCGAAGTGGCAGTGCTTGTGGACGCGCCGCTTTCGGAGATAAACGCGGATGAGCGGATTTCAAATGTCATCAAGGCATTCCGCTCAGGCGAAGTGGTGCTGCATCCCGGAGGCGGGGGACAGTACGGGCACATCGAGATGCCGCAGGGAGATGACCCGCCCTCCCCGGGCATGGCAAAGAGAAAAGAGCCGCAGCGGTCGCTGTTTGAATTCCAGTAATGTTATAATTCTTATTGCGCCCGCACGAAACGCCTCGTGTTACTGTACACATCCCCCTTCATTATCGCATTCCCCACGAGCAGCGCATCCGCGCCAGCCCGTATCATGCGCACGGCGTCCTCGGGCGTCCCGATACCGCTCTCGCTCACCACGATCCTGTGCTTTGCCTTCGGTGCGAGCCTTTCCGTGGTCGCTATGTCCACTTCCATGGTATCGAGATTGCGGTTGTTTATGCCTATGGCCCTGGCGCCGGTTGCAAGCGCAGCCCGCAGCTCCTGCTCATCGTGCACCTCAACCAGCGGCTCGATACCTCTTGAAAGCGAAAGCTCCACGAAATCGTTGAGCTGCTCCCCGAGCACCCGCGCGATAAGAAGTATCAGGTCTGCCCTCGTCTCGAGCACCTGTAATTCGCTCACTATGAAATCCTTGCGCAGCACCGGGAGTTTTACCGCATTCCTCACTGATTCGAGGTTCTCGAGGCTTCCCCTGAAGAAGTGCGGCTCAGTGAGAACGGATATGGCAGCAGCTCCGCCCCGCTCCATCTCCTTTGCTATCAGCGCAGCCTCTGCGCCCGTAACAGCCCTGTTAACGCTCGTGGGGGATGCGGGTTTTACCTCTGCGATAAGAGGTATCCTGCCGTCACGCTTTGCCTTTTTTATGCAGCTTATGAAATCCCTTGTCTCAACGCGGGGTGCCGGTTGCGCGAGTGCAGCGCGCTTTTCAGCGAGCTCAAGTATGTCTTTAAGTACTTTGTGCATTATACAGTGCTCTCCGATGAGTCTTGTCTTTGATATATACCTGATGCACGCAGGGTTTATGTAGCAGTGCTCATAATAACGCACCTTTTTCTCCGGAGTCATAATGGTAGAACTGGCAGCGCGCAAGAAATACGAATTCAAGAAAGTGCTTGAGGCACTGAGGGACAAGAGAGGACGAGGGACAGAACTCATATCCCTGTACATCCCGCACGACAAGCAGATATACGATGTCGTCGGGCAGCTCAAGGAGGAGTACGGGCAGGCATCCAACATCAAGTCAAGGGTCACAAGGCTCAATGTGCAGGGCGCCATCGAGTCACTGCTGTCGCGCCTGAAGCTCATCCCAAGGGCGCCCGAGAACGGGGTTGTGATATTCTGCGGTGCCGTGGATGTGGGCGGCGGGAAGACGGATATCCAGACCGTTATACTGGAGCCCCCGGAAGCCATCACCATATACAAGTACCACTGCGACTCAACCTTTTTCCTTGAGCCGCTTGAGGACCTCATCCGCGAGAAAAAGACCTACGGGCTGCTGGTGCTCGACCGGAGAGAGGCGACAGTGGGCATTCTTACAGGCAAGCGAATCGAGGCTCTTGCGCACCTCACATCCAATGTGCCGGGAAAGCAGCGAAAGGGCGGGCAGAGCTCGCACAGGTTCCAGCAGCTTCGCTTGATAGCGATAAATGAGTTCTACACGAGGATTGGCGAGAAGGCAAGCGAAGTCTTCCTGCAGGAGAAAGAGCTTGAAGGCGTGCTCATCGGAGGTCCCTCACCAACCAAGGACGAGTTCGAGGCAGGCGGCTACCTGCACCACGAGATACAGAAAAAGGTGAAGGGTCTATTTGATACTGCATATACGGATGAGTCGGGTCTCCACGAGCTTGTGGACAATGCGCAGGATGCCCTGTCAGACCTTGAGGTGATACGTGAGAAAAAATATGTTGACAGGTTTTTCAAAGAGCTTGTGAGTGATGGCGGGCTTGCCTCGTACGGCGAGGAACAGGTCAGGAAGAACCTGGAACTCGGTGCAGTTGATGCCCTCCTGATTTCCGACGACCTTCGCAGGGAGCGGATAACCATCACATGCGCAAGCTGCGGAATTGAGAAAAAGGAGACGCGGCAGGTAAAGCCGGGTGAGACGCCAGAAGCGCCGGGAAACTGCCTGTCGTGCGGCGGAAGCCTGAAGATATCCGCATCAACAGACCTTGTGAACGAGCTGTCCGCGATAGCCGAGAAGATGGGCACAGAATTGGTGTTCATCTCCACGGATTTCGAGGGCGGGGAGCAGCTTATGACCGCATTCGGAGGACTTGCAGCCATACTGAGATTCAGGACCGGGATATGAATGATTGATCTCGATGACCTCAAATACGATAACGGGCTTGTGATTGCCATAGCCCAGGACTATAAGACGAACGATGTGCTGATGTGCGCCCACATGAACCGCGAGGCGCTCATGAAGACGATAGAGACGCGAAGGGCGCACTACTGGAGCAGGAGCAGGAAAAAGCTATGGAGAAAGGGCGAGGAGTCGGGGCATGAGCAGATTGTGCATGATATCCTCATCGATTGCGACGCCGACGCGGTGCTGCTGAAGGTCGAACAGATTGGGGGCGCGTGCCACACGGGCTACATGACGTGCTTCTACCGCACAATTGAGGGGGACATTGTGGGCAGGAAGATCTTCGATCCTGATAAGGTCTACTGAAAAATCTGAGAAAAATCACAAACTATATGTTTTGTGAAATCCAAAACAAATAATGGTGATAGATATGGTAAATATCCCGGATGATGCACTCAAAATGTTCCAGAACTCATGTGACAAGGAAAAGCCGCTGATATGGGTATCCACCGTGACCCCGGACGGGGAGCCCCATCTTGCGCCCGTGTGCTATGTCGTGCCCACGGACAAGGACAAGCTCCTGATAGCGATATCCTTCGCGACAAAGACGGCAGCGAATATCGAGGAGGGCTCAGGTGTGGCGCTTGGCGTTGCAGTGTATCCCAGCGGGTACATGGTAAAGGGCAGCGGGGAGATTATTCGAAGCGGCAAGCACTTCGACACCATCATGGATGGGGTCACGAAGCGGTACGGCGGCAAGATAAAGCCCGTGGCTGCGCTGCTCGTGAGCGCTGAAAAGGTATATGCCCTGAAGCCTGCGGCAGGCAAGAAAAGAATTGCGTAAACTTATAGTGAGGAAACAATGGCAAAGATGACGCAGGACGTCAGGGACGTGCTGGGAGGACAGAAAATGCTTCCTCTTGCAACTTCGGATTCATCGGGCAAGCCGAATGTCGCATTCATTACATACTGGAAGATACTTGACGATGAGACCATCCTGATAGTCGAGAACTTCATGAACAAGACAAGGAAAAACCTTGAGAAGAACCCCAGGGCAGCCGTTGTGGCGTACAGGAGCGAGCCAAAAAAGTCATACCAGCTCAAGGGCACGGTCAGGTTCGAGACATCAGGCAGGATGTTCGAGGAAGCGAAAGCCATGGCTGCCGCAAAGAAGGCGCCCGGGAAATCCGCTGTAATTTTCCGGGTCGAAGAAATTTATGACTCATCGCCCGGACCCAAAGCCGGGGAGCGGATTGCATAACTTCCATCGTATACCATCCCGGATGCCTTGAGCACAACACGGGAAACCACCCTGAGCGCAGAGAGCGCCTGACTTCGATACTGTCGCTGCTCGAAAAGACGGGTCGATTGAGCGAGATAAACTTGCTCACGCCTCGCCCTGCGGAATTCGAGCAGGTGGCAGCAGTCCACGATACTGGGTACATACGTGAGGTCGAAGCCCTGAGCAGGCTCGGGATGCCTCTGAGTCCAGACACGCCACTTTCCGGGGCGTCCTACGATGCTGCGCTCCTCGCAGCCGGCGGGGCGATTGCAGCCGTTGATGCTGGCGATGCGTTCGCGCTCGTCCGACCTCCGGGACACCACGCCTCGCGGGACAACGGCACTGGCTTCTGCATTTTTAACAACGTAGCGATAGCGGCGAGGCATGCGCAGGAAAGACATGAAAAAATCCTCATCGTTGACTGGGATGTGCACCACGGCAACGGCACACAGGACATATTTTACAGTGATCCATCCGTACTGTATTTTTCGACCCACCTGTATCCGCACTACCCGGGCACCGGCTGGCTTTCAGAGACAGGAGCAGGCGAAGGAGCCGGCTTCACTGTCAACGTGCCACTCCCGGTGTGGACAGGCGATGCCGGGGTGCTCCGGGTCTTTGACGAGATACTGGTGCCTGTAGCCATGCAGTTCAAGCCCGATTATGTCATGGTATCAGCTGGCTTTGACGGTCACGTGGACGACCCGCTGGGCAGCCTTGGTCTTACCGAAGACGGATACGGGGACATGGCACTGCGCGTGAAGCAGGTCGCAGAGGATAACTGCGGCGGGCGCATCGCATTCGTGCTTGAGGGGGGGTATCACTTCGATGCGCTATCCCGCTCGGTGCTTGCAGTGCTGGACTCGATGGCAGGCAAAAGATGCAGCGGCGATAACTCCCCGAAACCCGCTGGAGAATCAGGGGGCAGGATGGCTGACAGGATAAGGGAAATAAAGAAAGTGCAGGGACGGTACTGGGAGTTTGGATAAGGTTAAATACGATACATAAAAAAATGATATGTGGTGAGGTTAATGACCAAACGCAAATACTTGATAGAATCAAAGCGGTATGTTGATGAGAGCGGCAAGACGGTTTTTGATAGCTGGGTCACTGAGGCAGACCTGATAGAGGTGAAGCCCCAGGAGCAGTACATCCTGTTCTTCCCGATAGAGGGCGAGCACGCTGGTAAGAAGCACTACGTGCCCTTTTCAAATATCCATGTCGTGCGGGAGGTCTAATAGATAGGGGTGCCTTCAGTCTGTGTAAGCTCCCTGAAGGCGCCCATAAGCACCTTTGTTAGGGGTCCCACTTTCCCGTCTGCGATGGGGCGACCGTCAACTTTTGTGACAGGGGCGACCTCGGCAGCCGTACCAGTAACAAAGACCTCATCCGCAGTGTACAGGTCGAACAGCCCCAGGTCCCTTTCGATGACCGTGTGCCCGTGCCTTGCCGCAAGCTCTATCGCGGCTTCCCTTGTGATGCCCTTGAGGTTGTTGAGCGTGGGGGGCGTGTATATCTTCCCGTTCTTGACTATGAAAATGTTATCGCCTGAGCCCTCCGAGAT
>DUGO01000059.1 GCA_013331375.1 Candidatus Methanoperedentaceae archaeon
AGTTTGATAATATAGATACTGCAGAGTGGATATGAGCCTGGAGGAACGGGATATCCGGATTGCAGCAGTCATTGGCGGGATACTGGTATTGGGCGCGCTTATCGTGGTCATCGGGGAAGACGTGCTGAAAGAGGACGTGGTTACCCCGCCCGCGGGACATCTCAGTATCAGGGAAGTGGACGTGCGCGCAGAAAAGGTGAGCGGTGAGACCGTACAGTTGAATGTGTCGGTCTTCCTTGACCACGGCGGGGAGACGGTGCACGATTCGTACATCCTTCTACGTGCGGTGAACATGGATAGCGGTCTCAAGGTCGACGAGGCGAGCACTGCGGTACCCGAGATAAGCGGGGAGAGGACTGCCCGCGTATTTTCAAGACTGGTTCTCCCGCGGACAGGAAGGCATGAGGTCAGTATGATGGTCTTCATTGACGGGAGCGTGAGAGACAGGGGCAGCGTGGTCATCAACGGTCTCGGAGGGCTTGAGCCTGAGAGCCACCGCACGGGAGTAAAGGTATCGGATATCGTATTCGTAATAAAAGAAGTAAGGGGCGACAGGGTGATAGTTGAGCCGAGAATGTACCTGGATAACTACGGCTCGAATGAATCCGAAGACCTGCGGCTTCAGGTAAGGGCAAGGGAGGTCGACTCGAACATACTTGCCGGAGATACATTGGTGCAGACAAGTCGTATCCCGCCTGAGTCAACTGTTATAAGGAACGCGGAACTTGATATCCCGGCACAGCAGAATTATATCGTTGAAGTGCTGCTGTGGAAGAAAGACGCACTTTCAGGCAGGTGGAGCAGCGCGCTCAACCTCGCACCCACAAAGAGGCTTGCGAGTACTGAGAAGGAAATCAGCGTGCCGCTAAATGTCTCAAAGTTCGTGCGCGCGCCCGACGCGGCTGCAACAGTCCCATCAGGTGGGGTTTCTGAAGGGGCAAGAATGGTAGAGACAAGTGGATTTGATTCTGCGCTTGCGGTATTGATGGTCATAACGGCTGTGGTAATGTACGGCAGGCACAGGAGGAAATTATGAGAGAAGACGTTGAAAAAATCTTTTACACTGGCGGTATGCTGATAGCCATGCTGGTGGCGCTCATGGCGGTGGTGAAGCTTTATTCATCGCTTGATGCGATCATTGCGGTATGGTTCGAAAGCAGATACCAGCCGATATACTATGCGCTCCTGAATCTTGGCGTGCTTGCGGTGACGGTTTACATCATTTTCAGGTTCCTCCTGAAGAAGCAGTCCTGAGCTATCTCAGTCCCGGCAGACGCAGGGCATACGGCTGCATGACGGGCATACATGCCGGTATTTCTCAAGGAACGCCTCCTCAAGCTCAATCCCGTACAGGTTGGCGAGCGAGAACGTCCATGCCAGTACATCTGCCAGCTCCTCTCGTATTCCAGCATCGTCTTTCCGTCTCACGGCTTCCGCAAGCTCGCCAATCTCCTCGACAAGCCAGAGCGCGGTGTCTGCTGCTCCCCGCCGCTTATCATTGTGGAGATAAAGCTCACGCATCATCTCCTGCATTTCCCTGACTTCCATGTTTCACCCCCTGGCGCATGCTCACTGCTACGCCTTTTTTGAACGAGATCATTTCCCTTGCAGAGAGAAGAGCCTGCCCTGTGCCGAGCAGCCCGTCATCCTCGTCTACCACGAGCACCTCGTCGCCAGCCCGTATCTGTGGGTCAAGGGAGATCACGTGCTTTGCGAATGCATTCCTGCCTTCTGCGACAAAGGGCGCTGCATCTCGATTTACTACAACGCGCATACCGGGATGGGGAAGATAGCCGTGCAGCCGCCTCGCGCCTTCCATGCCGAGCGTGAGCAGCCCGTCGCCGGCGCGCAGCGTGGCGAGCCTCTCGCCCTTGTGAACGACCTGCCTGACGCGCCGGGTAGTCGATAACTGAAATTCCACGCCATCCGGGAAAATCGCCCTGCCTGCGCCTTTCCCGAACTGGAAGTCCGCGATAGTCCTGACGCGCTTCAGATGCTCCATTGGGCTGGCATATGTCTTTATAGAGGTTAAAACCTACGAATCAGTTATGACCCCGCCAGCAGAAGCCACAGGCGAATCCATGCTCGAGATAAGCTGCGGCGCGCATTCTCTGCTCTATGAGAAGAAAAAGGACACGTGGAAGCTGTTCATAGGCATAGACATAGACATGGGGCTGCTGCGGCAGGCAAAAAAGCAGGGGCTTGAGGCGGTATGCGCCGATGCATTCCACCTGCCATTGCGGTCGAAGTCGGTACAGGACGTGTATGTCCAGTGCTCGACCTCACTGCTCTCAGGCGGCGAGCCGGGCGAAGCCTTCGATAGAAGCGACTGCGAGCGGTTCTGCGAGTTCCTGGCAGGGACGGATTTTGAGAATACAGTCTTAGACCCGCTGTACGCCCTCATGGACGAGACCCGGCGGGTGTGCTACGATTACCTGACCATCCTGCCCTCATGCAATCCAGAGATGAACAGGTTCCTTGTGAATGCAGTGAAACACNNAAGAAGGATTGGTACGGCAAAAAGAACGCCTGCGTGATGTACCTTGAGATTCGGTGCAGGTAATCATCGGGTAGTTATTTATGCAAGCGCTGCAATCCCGCATACCCATGAGGCTCGCGGCACTTGTTTCAGGAGGCAAGGATTCCACCTATGCAATTTACATGGCTCTATCAGAAGGGCACAGCGTTGTCACACTCGTGACAGTCCGTCCCGAGCGGGATGACTCGTACATGTTCCATTCAGCCAATGCACACATGACTGACCTGTATGCACAGGCATGCGGCATTCCCCTCATTGTCGAGACCTCTTCAGGCGAGAAGGAGGCAGAGCTTCTTGACCTTGAGCGCGCGCTTTCCCGCGTGGGCGCGGATGTTGACGGCGTCGTCACGGGCGCGGTGGCATCCGAGTACCAGTCGTCGCGCATACGGAAGATATGCGACAGACTCGGGCTCGAAGTCTATTCGCCCCTGTGGAAAAAAGACCCTGCGACCCTGCTTTCCGGGATGGCTGAGCTGTTGGATATTGTAATGGTGCAGGTATCAGCCGCGGGACTGGACGAGTCATGGCTGGGACGCAGGATTGATGCGAAAGCTGTCGCTGACCTGAAGAGCATCCAGCGCAGGTACAGGATAAGCATCGTAGGCGAGGGCGGGGAATATGAGACGCTCGTGCTTGATGCCCCGTTCTTCAAGCGCAGGATTCACATCGTAAGCTCAAGGAAAGAATGGACGGGTGACCGCGGGATATTGCGCATCCTTGAAGCCGGGCTTGAGGATAAATGAACATCCGTCGGATATCAGGATGAGAGCGCACGGATTATGGACTCGGCGAACTCCGCTGCAGCCGAGGGACCGCATGCAGTGATTATACTGCCGTCCCGGACCACGCTTTCACTCCTGAACATGGCTTTACGCGCCTCGATGTATTTCTCCTGGCTGCGTGTGCCGTCAAGCCACACGGTCGCTCGCTTTCCCTCAAGCAGCCCCGCATTCGCAAGGATTTTCGGGGCAAGGCATATGGCTGAAACGACTTTTCCTTTCATGTGCGCATCCCTGGCAAGGGCAAGGAAGCTTGAATTCTCAAACAGCGAATGGGAATCCACGCCGCCTCCGCCGACAAACACAACGGCATCAAAGTCAGATGCATTAAGACTCGATACTGCAGCATCCACTTTTACAACCTTCCCCAGCATGCCCTTTGCTTCCCCGGCTTTGACCGAAGCCACGGTGACCGCCATACCTGCCTTTTCGAACATCTCTTTTGGCACCAGCAGCTCCTCATCCCTAAAATCGCGTGGAGCAATCACCATGAGAACAGATTTTCCCATAAAACGTCCGCCTCCTGAACGCCAAAACGGATATATCAGCATACAATTTTATAAAGGCATCGCACGTATATGTCTCGCATGAGGAAAAGGGATAAGCCGTGGGTGAGGGACATGGTTATGCAGCGCGTGGAGAGGCTGTTCACCCTCGCAGCCGCCGAATTCAGGTTGCATCCCGGGCTCTGCAACAGGTACGCCCTGCTTGCGAGGAGGCTAAGTATGCGGCACCGTGTGCGGCTTCCCGCAGAGTTCCGCAGGCGCATGTGCAGGCACTGCGGCAGCTATCTTGTGCACGGCGCCAACACGCGCGTGCGGCTTGCAGGGGCACATGTGACAGTCACCTGCCTTGAATGCGGGGGTCGGATGCGCTATCCGTACAGATAATGAACGGGTCATCGCCAGAGGACAGGCTGCTGACGATAGAGAACGAAGTCTTTCCGTCCCTGTTCGGCGGTCTGCTGTCAAAGGATGACAGGTGGCTCGACCATCTCCTGAACAACCTGCTTCCTGACCTTGAAAAGAAAGCCCTCGCTCTCGCAGAGGAATGCAGGGAGAGCGGCGAATCGGACGATTCGTGCAGCGAGGAAAAAATAAAGGAGCTGTTCAGGGACACAAGAGACAAGCTGGGGAAAGAGCATCTCACAAGGGAGCGCCGTGCCCGATTCCCCAGATGAACGGTATCCTATCGCTATCTATATATGTAAACTCCTGATATAGCATCTATGTCATGCATAAAGAGCTGCTGGTACAGCGGGTAATGGAGATTCTGCTGAGAGCAGGCTTTGACATGTCCGAGAGGTGCAACGTGCGCCCGAGGAGCTTTGACATAGCGGCGCGCAGGGGCAGGGCTCTTTTGCTTTTGAAGATGCTGTCCAACATAGACGGTCTCACGGATTACACATCGTACGAGATGCGCCAGCTTGCCAGCTACCTTACCGGAAGCCCGCTTATCATCGGCGAGAAAACAAGGGACCATCCCCTTGAGCCCGGTGTGGTGTATTTCAGGCACGGGATACCCGCAATCGATGTCGAGACCATGAACGATTATTTCGTCCGGGGCAACCCCCCTCTCGTCTATGCAGCCCACGGCGGGCTCTACGTCGGGCTTGAGGGAAAGATGCTGCGCGAGGTCAGGATAAAAAGCGCTGTCTCAATAGGCGAGCTTGCATCCCGGCTCGGGGTCTCAAGGCGCACTGTGAGCAAATACGAAGAGGGCGATATGGACGCATCTGTTGACATCGCTTCAAGGCTTGAGGAGATATTCGACAGCCCGTTTGTCATTCCGGTCAGGATTTTCGATAACCGGCATTCGGCTGGAAAACCCGCAGAGAGCAGGCATTGCACTGAGCAGGATCCCATTATCAAGATGCTTTCCACCATTGGTTTCAACGTGTTTCCGACATCCCAGGCGCCTTTCGACGCGGTGACCGTGGCACCTGACGAGCCATCACAGAAGGGCACGCTGCTCACAGGCATCAGCGAATATTCGAGCTCTATGGTGAAACGGGCGAGGCTCATGAGCAGCATCTCTGAGGTGGCTCATACCCAGTCTGTTGTCATTGTTGACGGCAGCAAGGTCGAATGCATAGAGAAAACCGTGATAGTCGGGAAAGACGAGCTTGAGTCCATGGAGACCCCGGCTGAGTTCATCGGGCTCATACAGGAGAAAAAGAAGGTAAGCCAATAGTTATTTTGCCAGGCGCTTCCGGCTTTTCATGGCGTTCTCATGTGCAGGCACGATCTCAAGCGTCCTGTCGTAGCATTTCAGCGCTTCTTCGCGGTTTCCGAGCTCTTCAAGGGCTTTTCCCTTCTCGAACCATGCATCCGCATCGCGAGGGTCTATACTGAGCACCTTGTCAAAGCAGTCTTTTGCCTCTTCATGCCGCCTGAGCCTGTTCATGCAGTAGCCCATGTTGTACCATGCGTCCCTGTGCCTCGGGTTATCTGCGAGCACTTTCAGGTAGCAGTCTATGGCATCCACGTACCTCCCGAGCGATATCATGGAATAGCCACGTGTGTACCAGATCTCTGTGTCACCTGGATTGTTCCGCAGGACCCTGTCATAGTGCTCGATGGCTTCTGCGTGCCTTCCGAGATGGCTCAGCGCGAATCCCTTGTTGTACATGGATTTCTCATAGCCGGGATTGATTGAGAGCGCCCTGTCATAGCATTCAATGGACTTAGCGAACTCCCCGAGCCTGGCAAGCGAATTGCCCCTGTTGTTCCAGGCTTCGACATTATTAGGATCCGCCTCTATTGCCCTGTCGTAACACGCAATCGCCTCATCGTGCTTGTTTAGTGATGCCCAGTAGTTACCTTTCGCGACCCACTCGCTGTCCTGCTGCGCAAGGCGCGTCCCGCACTCGAGGCAGAACTTTGCATTATCTGGCAGTCGGCTTGCGCATTTCGGGCATATCATGTTGCACTCTCCAGCGTCTCCTTGAGATTTTTAGCATATATCTTTACGTCCCTATCCAGCTTTTCCTTTATCAACTGACCCATCGAGCGCAGCAAAAAGCTTTTCGGCTCGATTCCAAGCCTGTACGTTATGAGCGTGGAACTCTCACCGTTATCGGCAAGCTGCATTTCCACAATTATCTTCGCGCCTTCGGTCTGCCCTTCCCATTTTCCGCTCCTTGGCGGGTTGATTTCCACGTTCCTGCTCTTTACTTCAAGGCGCTTTATGAAAGGTCCGAGCTCAAGGTCCATAATCCAGAGATTCGTATCAGGTCCTGTTATTTCGCAGGATACGCAGCCAGGTATGCAGTGTGTATGGAGCTTCGGGTCTGCCATAAAATCCCACACCCGCTCAAGCGTGGTGTTGACAACGAACGTTATCGTACCCTCTGGCATGATGCACCATATTTTCTATTACGCTGGCTATCTTTTACCATGCATGGATTATAAACTTGACTGGATGACCTCATATCGGAATCCATCATCATGCCTGGAAAAAAGTTTTATCTATGGGACATACATACTAATCTCGCACGTTGCTTGTAAAGGGTTGCGATGGAACATAAAAACGCAGACTTGAGAAGATATGAGACAAACACATTATCCGTGGGATTATTGCAAATGGATACAGAGATGGCAGCGATAATAGCGGATGGAAGGCATGGATGGCATCTGAAAAAGTACTTCTCGTGACACCGCCGTACCACTGCGGCGTGCTTGAGTCTGCCGGCACCTGGCTGCCTCTCGGCATGGTCTATGTGGCAGGCAGCCTGCAGCGGGCAGGATACGAGGTAACGATATACGATGCCATGTCAAAGTTCCACTCTTACCGTGATATCAGGCGCGCAATATCGGATTACAGCCCCGATGTTGTGGGAACGGCTGCATACACGTCGAGCATCAATGATGCGGTTTCCGTGCTCAGGACTGCAAAGCAGGTGAATCCCGACATCGTCACCCTTATCGGGGGGGTGCATCCCACGTTCTGCTGGGAAGAGCTGCTCGGGAAGGACGGGGATGCCGTGGACTATGTGGTCCGCGGCGAAGGCGAAATAACCACTCGCGAACTGCTTGACCACGTTTTTTCTGGCAGGAATCCGAACAAAGTGGCTGGCATCGCATATCACGACGGCATGAGCGCCAGGTGCACTGCAGAACGGCAGCTCATCGCCGACCTCGACTCGCTTCCGACAGCATGGGACCTTGTTGAGTGGAGAGACTACAGTTTCAAGCCGAAAAAGGGCTCGACGCTTGCGGTCGTGAGCTCATCGCGCGGCTGCACCCAGAAGTGTACCTTCTGCTCACAGAGGCTTTTCTGGAGAATGAACTGGAGGGCGCGCAGTCCCGAAAACTTCGTTTCCGAGCTTGAGCAACTGAACAGCGAGTACGGCGTTGACGTGGCTATGATAGCGGACGAGACGCCCACTTTTGACGGGGAGAGGTGGGTGAAAATACTTGAGCAGCTCATCGAGAAGAGGCTTGACCTTGAAATACTCATGGAGACAAGAGTGGACGATATTCTCAGGGATAAAGGCATCATAAACAAATACCGGGAGGCAGGGATACTACATGTCTATGTCGGGGCTGAATCCGCAAGCCAGGATACGCTTCGGCGGTACCAGAAAAATATCAGGATAGAGGAGTCGAAAGAGGCAATAGACCTGCTAAACGGGGCTGGCATAATCACTGAGACATCTTTTGTCATGGGCATGCCGGATGAGACGCCTGAGTCCATAGATAAGGCGGTCGAGCTTGCGAAGTATTACAATCCCGACCTTGCGTTTTTCCTTGCGATAGCACCCTGGCCTTACTCGGATATATACCCAGAGCTTCTGCCTTATGTTGAGGAGACGGATTATTCGAAGTACAACCTTGTAGAGCCGGTCGTGAAGCCGGTAAGCATGACACGTGACGAGCTTAACAGGCATCTTCTGCGGGCGTTCAGGGAGTTCTATATGGATAAGCTCGAGCGGCTTGACGAGATGAGCGAGTTCAAGAGGAACTACATGATATCAGTCACAAAGCTCCTCATCGAGGACTCTTATCTTGCAGGTCAGATGAAGGGCATCATACCTCAAAAGGTGAGGCGTGTGATAGAGAAGTACCTGGGGATATCAGGCTTGCAGCCAGGGCTGGCACCTGATTAACTGCCCGCAGGTCGTGTTTTCCTGATGACGGCATCGAGTTCGGTGATGAATTGTTCTTTTGTAACATACCCCGGTATCCTTGTCAGCTCATTCCCGTCCCTGTCAAAGAAAATGATATAGGGTGTGCTCCTGACGTTCAGGTTACTTGCGACGTTTTTCTGCTTCAGCGGGTCGATAGAGACGAGCACGAAGTTCTTTTTTAGTAGGTCCACAATATATGGGTCTGAAAGCGACTCTTCTTCAAAGACGATGCACCAGTAGCAGGTCTCAGACCTGAAGTACAGCAAGATTGGCATGCTGCGCTGCCCTGACTCGTTCATCCCCGCGCCGATAGAGGTCAGGAACGTGACCTCACCCAGTTTTATGTAGTCCCCTGTCTCTGCCTGTGACTGGTCAAGCCAGATGGCGCCGAAAAACAGGGCACCGAAAACGACAGCGCCGAGAATCAGTTTAATGGCAGTTGACATCTCAGTTTACATCCATTGCAAAGCTATATATACTTAACCCGTTTAATGAAAACGGTCAGGAACACCGGCATGGCTGGCATCGGGAAAAAAATCACATCCTTTTTCAGGTCAAGAAAACTCGCCATCGTTCTTATCCTCCTGATAATCCTGTTCTCAATCATCGGTACACACGTGCCCCAGAAATGGCAGTTGAAACCTGATGTTTATAATACCTGGAAGGCTAACCATCCCGGTGATGCAGAGCTTTTTGAGAGGCTGGGGCTGACAAACCTCTTTTCATCGTACATTTTCATCACGCTTGCAGCGCTCCTGTTCATTAACACGCTCTTCTGCACTGCCAGCATGCTTCGGACATCGGCAAGGCTGCTGGCAAGGAAACCGCTTTTCCAGGATAGCGGATACATCAGCAGGCTTGAGAACTATTCAGTTATTCAGACCGGAGGGGCGGATAAGGGGACAGCCGGGCGGGCGTCTGCGGAGATGGGCAAAATCCTTGCGGCACACGGTTACATGGTGGAACAGGATGGAAGCCGCCTTTTTGCTGAAAAGAACAGGTTCGGGGTGCTGGCTATCCCGCTGTTCCATGTCTGCATACTGCTCATCATATCAGCCGGGGTCTATGGGGCAACGGGCAGGATGGAAGGCGATATCAGGTTGATTGAAGGTCAGGACGTGCCTGAGTCGCATGAGAGCTATGTATTCCTGAGCGAGGGACCGCTTTTCAATGATAACCATGCGAATTTAAACATAACTCTTGACAGGTTCTACCCTCAGTATGCTGATGAAACCGGCACGGAGCGGGGACCGGCGGGAGAGCTGACCATTATCAGGGACGGGGAGAAGGTCAAGTCGGGTATAGTGTATTCCAACAACATGCTGGACTACGGGGGGTTCACATTCCTTAACAACGTTTACGGCATGGCGCCGCTTCTTCTCATCCTCAATCCGGACGGGACGGTGTATACAGGCTCCTATAT
>DUGO01000033.1 GCA_013331375.1 Candidatus Methanoperedentaceae archaeon
CCAGTTTCCTGTGGATACTGACCACGATTTACTCCATAGGGTATATGCGGGCGCACAAGGAGCATGAGCAGGCACGCTACTTCTTCTTTTTTGCCATTGCCCTGAGCTCTGCGATTGGGGTTGCATTCGCTGCGAACCTTTTCACTCTGTTCATATTCTACGAGATTCTGACGCTTTCCACCTATCCGCTCGTCATCCATATCCAGACTCCCGAAGCGATGGGCGCAGGCAGGAAATACCTGGTGTACCTGCTGACCGCAGGCGTATTCCTGCTATTCTCGATAGCTGCGGTCTATCATTATACTGGAACGACGGATTTTGCATTCAACGGGATAGTTTCCGGGCATGACATACCCATTGACATGCTGCGCATCCTTTTCGTAACGTTCATGATTGGCTGCACAAAGGCTGCGTTCATGCCCCTGCATTCCTGGCTGCCGACAGCCATGATAGCCCCCACACCCGTTAGCGCGCTCCTCCACGCTGTGGCAGTCGTCAAGGCTGGCGTGTTCCTGGCAGTACGCGTCATACTGTACGTGTTCGGGATTGATGTCATGCAGGCAACGGGCGTATGGCTTGGTATGGCGTATTTCGTCTCTTTCACAATCCTGATGGCTTCGGTTTTTGCGCTGACGCAGGATAACCTCAAGAAGCGGCTTGCATATTCAACCGTCAGCCAGCTGTCCTATATCGTGCTCGGTGCAGTGCTACTGACGCCGAGCTCAATTACCGGAGGCATGCTGCATATAGCCAACCACGCCTTCGCAAAGATCACCCTGTTCTTCAGTGCGGGCGCCATCATAGTGGCTGCAAAAAAGGAAAATATCAGCGAAATGAACGGCATCGGGAAGCAGATGCCCTTCACAATGCTTGCGTTCACAATCGGTGCAATAAGCATGATAGGATTGCCTCCTGCAGCCGGCTTTATCAGCAAGTGGTACATTATCATGGGAGCGGTGGAAATACACCAGCTCTTCTTCATGGCAGTCCTGCTCATAAGCGCTATCCTGAATGTGGGCTACTTCTTCCCCGTTATATATACCGCGTTCTTCAGGCAGCCGGAAGGCACCCCGACGTACCGGGAAGCACCCCTGGCAATGCTCGTGCCACTGACCGTGACCGCAATAATCACGCTCATTCTCGGGCTTTTCCCGCAGGCTCCGTACCTGTTCCTCGAACTTGTCAAAATAGCAGTAGCGAACGTCACCGGGGGCTAAATGAACTTGGAAAAACTCAAATACCTGTTCTATTCCGCTCTCCTGATATCAGTCGCAGCCGGTTTCATGGTCACTTCCCATCCCTACTTCTGGTGGGAATCGCTCCCGGCTTTCTATGCCGTATTCGGGCTCACAGGCAGTATCATCATAGCTGCAGCATCCTGGATAATCGGTCGCTATCTTGTCAGGAGAGGGGAGGACTACTATGATTGAGCCTGTCCATCCTGCTTTCATTTTCATCCTGGGCGGGCTTCTCCTGCCGCTCTTAAGAAACTTAAGGCTGAAGCAGGCGTATCTTCTTGTCCTCCCCGTGCTGGCTTTCATGAGCCTTTATTCCATGCCGCACGGGACTTACTGGACATACAGGCTCATGGACTATACCCTGACTCTCGGCAGGGTCGATGCCCTCAGCCGGGTTTTCGCATTTGCTTTCCTGGTTATAGCCTTCTGTGCGCTCCTGTACGGTCTGCATGTGAAGGAGGACGGGCACCAGACAGCTGCCTGCATGTATGCTGGCAGCGCCCTTGGCGTGGTGTTCGCAGGTGACCTGATAACCCTCTACATTTTCTGGGAGGTGATGGCGGTCGCCTCAGCCTTCCTGATATTTTACAGGCGGACGGAAGCTGCTGTGGGTGCAGGCATGCGATATTTGATGGTCCATGCCTTTGGTGGGATATGCCTTCTCGCAGGTATCGTCATGTACATACAGGCGACAGGGTCATACGCGTTCAACTCCCTGGATTACGGCATCCCGGGGACGTTTTTCATACTGCTGGGATTCCTTATAAACGCAGCCGTCCCGCCGCTCCATGCGTGGCTGCCGGATGCCTATCCAGAGGCTACGGTAACAGGCATCATCTTCCTTATGGCGTTCACAACAAAGAGCGCGGTCTATGTATTGATACGGGGGTTCACCGGGCTTGAGATACTGATGTGGCTTGGCGCCATGATGGCTGTTTACGGCGTGGTCTTCGCGATGCTCCAGAACGACATCAGGCGCCTGCTGTCTTACCACATCATTTCCCAGGTCGGGTACATGGTCGCAGGCGTCGGGATGGGTACATACATCGCGCTCAATGGTTCCATCGCACACGCGTTCAATAACGTGCTATTCAAGGGTCTGCTGCTGATGTGCGCCGGGGCTATCATTTATGCTACCGGGAAGAGCAGGTTCACGGAACTTGGCGGTCTTTACAGGGCGATGCCGCTGACTGCAGTGCTGTTCATGATAGGCGCGCTGTCCATTTCCGGTGTACCGCTTTTCAACGGTTTTACGAGCAAGCCAATGATTATGTCTGCTGCCGGGGAGCTACAGAACAGCATAATCTATGCGCTTCTCGTGGGGGCGGGTGTCGGCACATTCCTGTGTATAGGGCTGAAGATACCGTATCTCGCATTCTCTGGCGACAGCCCTGGATTGAAAATCCGGCATCCCCCCCTGAACATGACGCTTGCTATGGGGCTTATCTCAGCCCTGTGCATACTGATAGGGCTCTATCCGCAGGCGCTGTACGGCATCCTGCCGTATGATGCAGCCTATACGCCTTATACGCCAGGTCATGTCGTCGGGGAGGTACAGCTGCTGCTGTTTACCTTATGGGGATCCCTGATGCTGAAGAGCATCATTGTCCCGAAGAGCGATATCGCGCTCGATTTCGATTTGTTCTACAGGATACCGGGTAGGACGTTCATCTGGTTCGTCAGCAATCCGGTGGCAAATGCATCGTCGCAGATAGCGGCATTTTTCACCATGATAAAGGACTACATGCTCTGGTTTCTTCGGAACCCGCAGACGTCAGCCGCGCTCTTCATCCAGCTCCTGTATCCCGGAAATTACAGATTAAAAGACACTGCAGAGCAGAACGTATCTAAGAGGGTAATACACAGGAGTCCAATCGGCGATTCCGTAACCCTGACGCTGGCGTTCACGTCGATTTATACTATATATTATATAATCAAAGGCGGTGAGCAGTTCACTGGAGCACTGTACCCTGTCCTTGCATGGGCTGTGTTCGGCGGTGTGCTGCTGATTGCAGCTGCTGTTTTTGCAATGCTGTTCGTCGTGCCTGCAATAACCTTTGCTATCATACAGACAAGAAAGATAAATAGGGGGTAAAATTAAATGGCTGAAGAAGCAGTAGGACAGCGTGTTGTAAGGAAAAGAGCGGTAAGGGAGGCAGCCGTACCTGAAAGAATGGGCTCTTATGAAGTCATGTTCAGGCAGCACAGGGGAACATACCAGAAAATCCTCTGGACGATACTCAGTGCAGTGTTCATCCTGCTCGGAATCTATGCTATGCTTGGCGGTCCGAATCCGTTCCTGTAACAGGGGGATGTATTACTATGGAAATCGGGAAGTTTGCAACGAAGCGGTTCGCGCTGCTGCCTGCGATGGCTGCGATAATGATCCTGGCAGTCTCGCTCTCGCAGGTGCCGAGGTACGAGTACCTGCTGTATTTCGTGGCAGTCGCCATCTGGATTCTTATATCAAGAAGACAAGCCTGATAGCACTTGACGATAGTGCATATCTTTACTCAGGCAAGACTCCAGATAGCTATCCTCGTATAGGATGTATGGGGGAATTCCACGACCACACTGACATTGCTGGTGTTGATATCAGCCGGGACCTCGAACAGCACCCAGCCGTCCCTTACGTGCCCGGGCGCAACGGGCTGCTCTTCGAACTCATTGAACTCATACATCGGAAGCTCCTGTGAGATGTAATTCACTTCAGGTCTGAACGGGCGCCCGGCATACCTGATGCTTACATCATACTGCGAGGGTATCTCGACACGTGCATCAGCCGAGTTCACAGCCCTGACGAATACATACAGGAACTTATATCCCTGTGCGCTGTAAAATATGTTCAGGTCATGGTTACCTGAAAATGTGTCACGCAGCTCGTAACGCTCAACAGTGAAGTTTACCCCTTCGATAGTGACAGGGCTGCCGACAGAGAGCCGCTCAGGCATAGTATCATAGGTCTTCACTTTCCCCGTACACCCAAGGGAACTGGCGACAGCCACAGCAACCAGTACCAGTACGATTACTTTTCTCATACCCTTCCCACATGACTGATATATACTTCAGAATAAGATAAGTTTTGTGTTTTTTGATTGGATGGACAATGGCGTAAAATCCTATCATGCAGGCGTGTAGACCCAGGAATACTTTTCCTGTCTTTTTCCTGCGATACATTTATTCTTTATTGGATAGAACTAAGCGGACACAAAACAGGTGATTATCATAGACATCACTCCAGCCGCAACTGCTTTCGGGCTTATAGCCATAGCAGAGCTCGGAGACAAGACACAGCTTTCCGTGCTCGCGCTATCCGCGATGTATGACAGGAAAAAGGTGTTTGCAGGCGCTGTGGCGGCGTTCGCTCTCGTGACCGGGCTTGGCGTCCTTGTGGGAAAGGCGCTCTTCATGCTGGCAGACCCTGAGGTGATACGAATGCTTGCAGGTCTGCTGTTCCTGGTATTCGGGGTATGGATTCTGCTATCCAGACCGAATAGCGATAGGAACGATAAAGCCATAGGCAATCCGCTGTTTTCAACCTTCAGCATGATTGCGCTTGCAGAGATGGGTGACAAGACCCAGCTTACTGCAATCACGCTGTCCGCAAGGTTCGATTCGCCATACTTCGTTTTCCTCGGAGCCTTTCTCGCGCTGGCTGCTATAAGCCTGATGGGTGTGCTCGCAGGAAAAAAACTGAACGAAAGCGTTCCCATCTCAAAAATCAGGTTCGGTGCGGGCGCCCTGTTCATCCTATCAGGAATTGCGTTCCTTGCAGGGATATAGACAGCTAACCCGGTCACTCAAAAAAACCGGCAGGACTGCTACCTGCTTCGCATCTTAGGTATTACTGCCTGAGGATGGATGCCTGACCTACGTTTTTGAGTATTTCAATGGCTTTTTTGTAATGGGACGTACCCGAAGAGTCCTGCGTCATTGTTAACAGGACAGTCCATGCCGTGTCATGCAGCATTAACGGATAGCCCATATAGATTCCCTGCATAATTGTTAGTATATATACGAACTATTCGGTATATATAGTTTGTGGAGGATGATTATATTCCGGCGCAGATGCTCATTATTACAATCAAAATGTTTAGATACTAATTATCATTAATCTTTTATGCTTATTATATCACCGATTTTGCAGAATACCCCCTGCCAACATATCAGGATTTTCCCCTCAAAAAACAGCGTAAAAATATATTGCGCAGGGGTCACTTCACCCTGCGCAGCACGAACAGGAGCCCGAGCACTGAGAGAATCATGTTTCAGGCACCTCCACATTATACCATTCTTGCACTTGTTACAAAGCTATATGTATTTAAATCTATCGAAATTGTTTGTGGGAGTTCATCATTATGCTCATCATAAAAATTCTCCCGTAGAAATGTTTTGGAATCCTCGGAGAAGTGCCCTATTCTTGAAAACAAGAAAAATTCACACAATGAATCAAAATACTCTGTGCGCACCCACGCAAGCAGCCGGCGCATGATGCATCAGCACATGATTTTCATAAAGACCATAATGCGGTGATCAAGAAGGTGTTCAAATCAGGGCATACTATTGTTACCAGTGTTGCAAGGGTTGCTGTTAAAATCTATTCGTATCGTTTGGATTTCAACCTGTTTCAGCTGTTGGAAAAAAAGTAGCAAAGGGCATAATAATCGCGGTATGCTCAAATCAGGGAAAATTAGAAGCTATTCGAAGTCCTCCCAAATTATTTTTCCTTCAACAGAGCTACCGTTATCCCAGCCCCGACCAGCGCCGCAAGGGCATACAGCTTAAAGGTCGCTCCTATCCCGATGCTGTCTGCCAGAATACCGCCGAGCACGGGGCTCACAGTTGCACCTGCCACCCAGCTTGTGTGGTTGATGCCAAGCACAGTCCCCCTGATTCTCTGCGAGGCGTCCTGCGCGTATGCAGAGGTCGCAGGAAGGCTAATACCTGCTCCTGCTCCGAGCAGGGCAAGAACCACAGTGAACTGGTCAGGGGTCGTGACCATCGGAAAAGAAAAAATGACTGGCACCGAGAATAGAAAACCGGCAATTATAGGCTTCTTTCTTCCCACCCTGTCAGCCAGCCTGCCAGCCAGGGGAAGAATTACCAGGCTGGCAGCAGTCATGGCTGCAAGACTCATGCCTATGCTCTCATTGCCAATCTGGTATTTTGCCATGTAAAGAGGCGACATCGTCCTTATCCCCTCGCCCACGATGCCCTGGATAAAAGTGCAGATGTATATTGTGCTGTTGAGCTTGAATACCGGGCTGGCTCCGGCTATATGCTCTTTTACAGGCTCTTCGATCAGCTTACCCACAACAAGTGCTGCCGCAAGAATCAGGACCGCGACCAGATAAAAACTGGCTCTCCAGCCAATCGTGCCGACCAGCATGCCTGCCATCAGGAATCCGGTTACAATACCTGAAAAAACACCGGTGAGCGTGATGCTGACTGCTCTCGCCCTGGGCGCAGCAGGAAAAATATCGCCTATAATGGCAGAGCTTGAGGGGATAAAGGCAGCAGAACCCAGCCCGAGAAGGAACTGGAAAGCGATTAATTGACCTGCTGTCTGGCTTGAGCCTGACAGAAAGGTGGCGGTTGAGATAAGGAACATACCGCAGACGATAAGCCATTTTCTTCCATACCTGTCAGAGATGTAGCCCATGGGGATGGAAGCTAGCAGGCTCAGGGACGAGGCTGCTATTATCCACACGGCAACTGAATGGGAGATACTGAATTCGGATTCGAAGAAGGGCAGCAGCGGGACTGGAAACGCCCTTGCAACCGACGAAAGGAATGTGGCTATGGTTATAGTCAATAAGGCACTTCCATTGCTTGAGATATTGATCGCTCCTAGATATCTTGAACGCAGGTGAACATAGATTGACGCAGATCATCAACCTATGTTGAAGCCTCGACGATTATTTCCAGTATCCTAAATCATAGGAATTGCAAGTATTGAAGGTAACGCAACAGAAGCAGTATCCACACTCTTTTCTTTGCTCCTGTGCCGCCTGAAGCAATAGTTTTATCAAAATGATTAGCGCCGCTGTCAAAAGCTATTATGGCCATCATATCTTATTATTCTGTGCTCACATTTTCTGGATAAGAACTCCTTTTCTGATGATGCTCGACTCGTAATGCTGCTTATAGGCAGTAATTTCCCAAATAAACATGAAGATAACCGCCGCAAGAATCTTTTTAAGGATTTCCATGATGTGATTGCAGAAATAAATAGCCGATAGCCACTAGGTTTCGCTCAAGGGTAGTTTCCACAATAGTCTACCTCAACATTTCTATAAAAGATTCGACTCTATTTTGTGATTGTTCCAGAGCTTCTGCCTTATCAAGCTCATCTACTTCAATGACGAGTGTTGGAATGCCAGCTTTTTCTTTTACGATGTCAGCAACCATCCTCGATACGGCGGACTGGTAGTTGCAACCCCATTGATGCATAAATATCATGCCGTCAGCCTTTGACTTTTTAATTTGCTCAACCGTCCATAGCGCACGAACTTCGATTGGCTGCTCATATGATATAGAGAGATTAGCTTTTGCAAGATTACCGTAGGGATTACCATTTTCTTTAACCTCGATGTAAAGTCCACTCAACCAATCATCTTTGCCGACTACAACTCCACCTGCCCGATCAACGACTGTGGGGTTTGGACTTACACATGACCCGCAGGCAAATAATCTGACTGGGTCGTCAGTAAGACCAGCACCTTTGATTGAATTCTTAATCCTTTCATGCACTTCCTGCTTTGTTTCCTCCAAAATACTAATCGCTGAGATTGCACTTACTCCACATGGGTCGTTTCCGAATATTCTAATATTATTGAAATCTGTGCTATTGGTTGGTGGAATATTTGCTGACCACCATAATTCATGGATGTCTAAGGCCAATCTTCGCATTTTGTTGTGGAGCTTGATTTCTTCCTTTAGACCATCCTCAGTCATCCCCGCACTTGTAATGTTAAGAATGCTTGCTATAAGACGCTTGAGGTTTGATGCGAAATACTCAACAGCCCATTCTTTGTTAACTTGGTTGTTAATCGGATAGTCTATTAATTGCAGAGGATAGCTTCGCTGACTGCTTCTATGTTTTTCAACCAGATAGGCCACATCAGAACATCTCAAGCAGAGGAATGGTGCCAGCATATCAACATCTACAACTCCATCGCTTATAGCGGCGTGGGCGCCAATCTGATTGCATGCTTCTATAGTTATTAATTTTCTTCCACTTTCCATAATAGCTGTGTTTCTTAAATCGATTTGATGAAGGTCTAAACCATCCTCCATTTCTCGTACCCAAGTGCTTACGGCTCCGGGTCTGAGAGGAATGGCACCAGCCGCGTAGTAGGGATCCCTCGTCTGTCCTCCCCCCTCATTCAAGATTAAAGGTATACCTTTGCTTCGTGCTGCCAGCATTCGGTCACGCCAAGTAAGTTCGATGTAATTGTACTTAATACCACTTACGAAATCGACATCATCGGATAACCTGACAATGTTGTACGTCTTTGTATCATATGCATATGGAAATCGTTTAGGAGCTTCTTCCGTCATAAACTGCCATATCTGTGAGGGTGTAACATGCTGACCATCAATGAATACAATTTCTCCCGTCCTTTCTAGCCGACTCCTAATCCGCTCCGGGTAGGTCAAAAACTTTACTTTATTGGCTTGATTTGACATTCTTTCACCTCATTTCTTTATAATAAGGATTGAACTCGTTTGAATAGACATCAGAAGGCTCAAGCTGCCCTTCTTTTATCTTCCCATCCTTTTCAAGCCATTCTATCCAGAACTCGACGTCACTATCCATTACAATTCCATGCTTTATTTCTCCAAACCCCTTCCAGTATTTTGCAAGGTCGGGATTTTCCCCTCTGTCTTTAAGTATCTTGGCAACTAATTCTTTAGCTTCTTGTGGATGATCGAGGTCCCAGTCCATTGCCTTTGTAATACCCTCTACAAGGCGCTTTACAGCCTCCGGATTTTCTTTCAGGAATTTTTCAGAGACGAAATATAACCCTTGGCTTACATCACCTGTGGCATCAGTGTCTGTGAATAATACTCTTACTCCTCCATTTGCTACTATCTTTTCTCCTACTGGGTCAAATGGAGCTGCAACATCTACAAGTCCCTGTCTTAGCGCCTGCTCATGCTGGGGAGGAGGTAATACAACAAGTTGCACCGCATCCTTGGATATGCCGTTTTGTACAAGGTGTGCGCGAGTTATATACTCCACGCTACCCCCGAGGACGTTTACTGCAATCTTCTTTCCAACAAGGTCTTTAGCGCTTCGTATACTGCTATTTTCAAGCACTATCCATTTTGTATTATTACCGCCAGAAGCAACAATAGCTTTTATCTCAGCTCCCCTTGATTTAGCATTGATTACCGGAATCCAAGCAGAAGAGCCCAGTTCTATATTCCCAGCTGACACTGCCATTATTTTTTCAGGCCCACCCGTAGTGGAGCCCGCGCGGGTAATGTTTAGTCCCTTGAGAAATCCAAGTTCCTTGGCGAAGTCAACAGGCTCAACCGAGCCCGGAATAGTGAGACTTCGTATAGTAATCCCATTTTTTGGTGTATTTTCAGTATTCTTGAGGGCTGGAGTTGGAGCTTCTTGCGTTTTAGTCTCCATAGCTAAGAATAGATAGGTACTTGCAACTATGGCTATGATAATAATTGCTAAGAAAATTTTTGGTTTATTATTCATTTTATCCTCTTCATGTCATTTGATTTTATTATTTAACAGCTCAACAAAAGCCTCGACTCTGGTTCTTATCGCTTCAATGTCAGAGCCTGCATACTCGGTGTGGATTTCAAGCAGCGGTACCCTCTCTTTTTTGAGCACATCCTTTGTCTCGCCAGCTTTGAAGGTGAANNTGCTTCAGGTTCTTAAGCCGCCTGTCTGTTTCTAAATCAAGATACGGCAGCGCAGCATGCGGGATGCGGCTGATATAGGCATTTGCTATGCCTTCTATAGAGGGTTCTTTAATCTCCAGGTTAAGGAAAGGATTAAGACCCGACCACAAGTCATCGCACACGATCCTTCCGCCCACCTGCTCTATTATATTTATCAGCTTTGTATCTCTAGGAGGAATTATGCTACCCGATAAGAATATGCGAGCATCCCCATTCAGACTTCCAATTTCTGGTTTGCCATGATTTTCTTTCAGTTCTATTAGCAGTTCCTGCAGCAATGAAAAATATCGCGTTCTATCTAAATAAAATCCTGCATGTATAATATCAAAAACGTCACGCCATTTTATAGGTGGATTATCCACCGCCTGGTATTTGTATAAATCTTGGATAGCTCTCCTTATATTACTATAAAGTTTGATGGATTCTGCGAGCTTATTCTTGTCAAGTTCATGCCCAGCAAATTCTTCCAATTTTTGTGTAAAGGATTCAAGTTCTTTTCTGAAATATTCCTGCCCTTCTGGCAAATAGAAA
>DUGO01000070.1 GCA_013331375.1 Candidatus Methanoperedentaceae archaeon
CTCGCATACCATGAATGGAAAGCCGGGCTGTGCGACCGCATGATAGACATCCTGGGTGCAGACCACAAGCTCATCTCAAGCCAGCTGCGGGCTGTGCTGCAGGTTCTCGGCATAAAGCAGCCAGAGATCGTCATCTTTGAGTTCGTGTCCCTGCCAGAAGGCTCGATGAGCACGCGGCGGGGCGTGTTCATCTCGGCTGACGAGCTTCTTGACCAGATAGAGGCGCGCGCGCTTGAGGAGGTCTCAAAGCGGAGACCTGAGACTGATGAAAGCTTCCGGAAAGACGTTGCGAAAGCGGTTGGCATCGGCGCAGTGAGATACGATATTATCAGGGTCTCTCCCGACAAGTCCACGGTCTTTAACTGGGAAGAGGCTCTCGATTTCGAGAAGCAGGGGGCTCCCTTCATCCAGTATGCGCATGCCCGCGCCTGCAGCATACTCGAAAAGGCAAAAGCCGAGGGCATTACCATGGACGGGTTCGACCTCGCGCTGCTTGTTGAGGAACAGGAGGCTGCGCTCATCAGGCATATGGCAAAGTTCGGGAGCGTGATAGAGACCGCAGCCTCGGAGCGAAAGCCACACCTGCTCGCGCTGTACGCACGCGAGCTGGCAGACAGGTTCAACCAGTTCTACAGGTACGTGAGCGTGCTGGGCGCAGAGGAAGACGTCAGGGCATCAAGGCTGGCGCTTGTGGACTGCGCACGCATCGTACTGGCAAACGCGCTTGATACGCTCGGGATTGCAGCGCCTGCATCGATGTGATCGCATGAAGGCAAGGGCAAGGCATCATCTGCGGAAGGACCAGGAAAAAAAGATCTTAGATTCACTGCAGACAAGGTTCGGCAAAGAGTTCGCGGATAAGATCGCAATGGCGAAGCTGGAGCTGCTCGAGACAGATGAATCAGATGTGGTACTCATCGATGGCGAGCCGCTCATGTTCATTTTTGAGGACATCCCGTTCCTCACAGTAAAAGGTGCGCTCAAGCTCAACCCTGCCAGGTACACGGTCACAGTGGATTCGGGCGCTGTGAAGTTCATCGCTGGCGGGGCGGACGTGATGGCGCCGGGCATCGTTGCAGCAGACCCTGCTATCGTTGAGGGCGACTATGTGATTGTTAAAGAGGAGACGTACGGCAAGGCGCTTGCCATAGGAAGGGCGCTCATGCCCGCAGGCTCCATGGTGAGGGGAAAAGGCAAGGCTGTGAAGTCGCTGCACAGGGTGGGGGACGAGCTCTGGAAGCTTGCAGCGGACTGAGTCTGTGCGATAGTGCTTAATAGGATGCGCAGGAAAAACTACAATCCATGGATATCGGCGGAATTCTAAGGAAGCTCAAGCATAAGGAAGGATATGCTTCTCTGATTATGAACGCGCCTGCGGAATACAGCGGATTGCCAGGGGTCATCGGTGCAAGCAACGAGCCCGCCACAGGCAAATATGAGTTTGCGCTGGTTTTCGTGAGCAGCAGGGCGGAAGCAGATACTCTCGGACCGAAAGCCGCAGGAGCGTTGAAGTACGACGGCGTGCTGTGGATGGCCTACCCGAGGGGCAAAGCAAAGGCTGATATCAGCCGCGACCGCGGGTGGGAAGCGCTGGCTGGCAGGGGGCTTCGACCTATGTCGCTTGTTGCGCTGGACGATACGTGGTCAGCGCTGCGGTTCAGACCCCTGGAAGCGGTCAAGAAAGAATATGGATACGGAATGCCTGCGGGAAGGACTGTCAGAGCTTGCAGTAACTATTAAGCCTGGACGCATCAATTCCACATCTCTATGCAGGAGTACGGTATGGATGAACGTGCAGTGCTTGCAGGGCTTGAGGCTTCACGGCACAAGGACATGCCGTACAGCCGCGTCCTGTCAGCGATGTGCACGCTCCCTCATCCCATTGCAGTAAAGGCTCACATGATGTTCATAGAGACCAATCTCGGGGACGCAGGGCTGTTCCCGGGCGCGGGTGAGCTTGAGGCAAAGGCTGTCAGGGCTATCGGTGAAATGCTCGGGAAGCCTGACGTGTGCGGCTACATCACGACCGGGGGCACGGAAGCCAACATCCAGGCATTCCGGGTAATGAGGAACAGGTGCAGCAAAAAGCACCCGAATATCATCGTCCCCGATTCTGCGCATTTCTCTTTTGACAAAGCCAGGGACGTACTGGGAATCGAATTGCGAAAGGCGCCGCTCGACGTGGATTTCCGCGTGGATGTTGAGGAGGTTGAAGGGCTTATCGACCGGAATACATGCGGCATCACAGGCATAGCAGGCACGACCGAGTTCGGGCAGGTTGACAGGATAGGTGCCCTGTCTGATATCGCAATCCAGCGGCAGCTTCCACTGCATGTTGACGCCGCATTCGGCGGCTTTGTGATACCCTTCCTTGATGCCTCGTACCTGTTCGACTTCTCACTGGAGGGCGTCACTTCCATAACTGCAGACCCGCACAAGATGGGGCTCAGTACNNGGCTTTTTCCTTCGAGACCGGGAGGAGCTGAGGCAGCTGCGGGTAGATACCCCGTACCTGACCATAAGCGAGCAGTACTCATTATCAGGCACAAGGAGCGGTGCGGCAGCTGCGTCAGTGTATGCGGTAATGAGCCATCTTGGGAGGCAGGGGTACAGGAAAATAGTTGACAGGTGCATGGGAATGACGCGTCTTGTTGTCGAAGGGGCAGGGGAATTGGGCATCGAGCCTGCAATCGAGCCTGTCATGAATATCGCAGCCCTTATGGTTCAGGACGTTCATCATGTGAGGAAAAAGCTGCGCGAGCTCGGCTGGGTTACCTCAATGACACGCAACGGCTGCCTGCGGCTGGTACTCATGCCGCATCTTGATGACGAGATAATCAAAGTATTTTTAAAGGATTTAAAAAAGGTGTGTCTATGAAACCATTTTGGAATGTACTCATCATATTCATGGTGGGTGTCATCCTCGGCACCCTGCTTGTTGAAAAGCTATACAATGCACCGGGCACTGCACCGGGCACCACTCAACCTTACATTCCACCGCCGCCCCCAAAAGCAAGAATTGAGTCCATAGACATCGGTAATAACTACAGGGCGGGGGATACCGCCGATGCACGCTTGACTTTCCGGAATATCGGGAACGTAAGCATCACGCAGGAGAGGGTTGTGGTCAGGGCGACTGCGACGTCCCTTGACGACTTCGCTGCAAACCTTTACCTGAAGACGCTGAGCGAGGAGCGGCGCTCAAGGACATCGAATTTCGATTTTGATATTACGGTTGAACCCGGCAGCACCGGCATGCTGACTGCAAGCATAAAGACAGTCAGCCAGATGGAGGGCAGGAGCCTTGCAGGTAAGTACAGCGTTAGCGTCACTCTCTATGCGAACGGGAAAAGAGAGGACTCGCAGACTGTTTCATTGAGGCTGGCAAAATGAGAGTACTTGTCACTGGCGGAGCGGGTTTCATAGGCAGCCACCTTGTCAGGAGACTCAAGAAAGATAACGAAATAATCGTGTTCGATAACTTCAGCTCAGGCAGGCGTGAGTTCATTCCAGCAGGTATTGAGGTTGTTGATGGCGACCTGCTCGATGAGGAGAGCATTGCGGAAGCACTTGGCGGCATTGATTTCGTGTACCATCTTGCAGCAAACCCGGATGTCAGGGCTGGCGCGTCGGATACGCATGTGCATGTCAGAGAGAACATCCTTGCCACCCACAATCTCCTTGAGGGCATGCGCAAAAATTCGGTGAAGAATATCCTGTTCACATCCACATCCACCGTGTATGGGGACGCGAGTGAAGTGCCTACTCCTGAGAATTACGGTCCCCTCGTACCCATATCACTGTACGGAGCATCAAAACTTGCCTGCGAGGCACTGGTTACAGCTTATTGCCATACCTTTGACATGCGCTCCTGGATATTGCGGTTTGCCAACATCGTGGGCGAGAGAGGCACGCATGGCATAATCATAGATTTTATTAACAAGCTCAGGAAAAATCCCGGGGAGCTTGAGATACTCGGTGACGGCAGGCAGGAAAAGTCGTACCTGCATGTTAGCGAATGCGTCGATGCGATGCTGTTTGCGGTCGGTCACAGCCGGGATATGGTAAATATATTCAATATCGGCTCCGGGGATACAATCAGCGCACGTAGGATTGGCGATATCGTCTGTGATGAGATGGGGCTTTCCCCGTCGTACAGGTTCACGGGAGGGGCGCGGGGATGGCGCGGCGACGTGCCTAAGATGAGGCTGTCCGTCGATAAGCTCAGGGCGCTCGGTTGGGAGCCTCGCTGCGGCTCGGAAGAGAGCGTGCGAAAGGCTGCAAGAGAGCTGCTCGGGTAGGAATCGAAACGTTTATCCATCGCAGCACAAAATAACAGGCTAATCATGCGAATTTTTACNNAGTGTCAATTGCGCTCACGCTTGCCGCCGGATGCATGTCGCAGCCGCAGGACGAGGGGACCCGCAGACTTGATGTGGGCGCCACAATAGACTATTATACACTTGCTGGATATACGGGACCTGCAGGGGAAGGGTTCTATGCGATCGCGGGAAAAACGGCAGATGCAAAGCAATCCCTGCGAGAGATAGTGGTAAACAGGACCCCTGCGAGGTCGCAATTCAACGAGGGTGAGACGCTCAACCTCGTGGTATTCCGTGGTGTCTTCAGTACCGGCGGTTTCAGCATCAGCATTGACCGGGTCGAGCGCACTGGCGGCACGTTCACGGTCTATGCGAATTACACAGACCCTGGAAGGGGGACGATAGTGACTGAGGCGTTCACATCGCCCGCTGCTTTTATATCCATCGGCAGCCTGCCCAAGGGCAGCTACCAGGCGATATTGAAGGTTACAAGTGCTGTCAATGAGGGTGGAAGAATCAGTATCAAAGACGGGGGTACAGAGCATGCGAACATCGCGTTCACGGTTTCATAGGTTTAGCGATAGCTCAGCGCAGGAAGAAGCCGTACTGTGTGGCTCCCGGCAGCCTGCGCCGAAGCTCGCGTATCTCGGGCATGTGTATAATGATTTCAGGGGATTCGCCTTTTTTCCCCAGGAGCTTCCTGACAAGGCTGCACTCCGCAGCTCCTGAGATGCGTGCCGCACCCTCGCCAAAAGACGTATTCATCTGGATGAACATGGGCAGCCTGAGCCTGTTCCAATGCTCCTTGGGCACAAGCTTTGCGATACTCTCGAGCTCACTCCTGTCAAAATAATGGAGGCTCCCGCTCTTTGATTTTACTTTTGGCTTTTTCTCAGCAAGCAGGTCTGCAAGGGTCTTCTTTTCAACTGCCAGGTGCATGTTCATGCCCTGGACCATCTTTGATATCAGGTCATCCATACTCTTACTTCAGGATATCAAGGAGCGCGACCCTCTCAAGCACAAGGTCCGGTATCCTGTCCCTGCCCGCAGCCTCGACCTCGGCTTCGGTTATCCCGAACGTCCGCATGAGCATCCCGTCTTTCGATGGCTTATACCGCAAGACATCATCTTCCCGGACAAGCTTTTCCAGCTCTTTTCGCACGCCACTGCCGTCCCCCACGATAACGATGGCTATGTTATTCTCTCCTCTGTGTATCCCCATCTTGATAGCCTTTCCTATCTGCCTGCTGCCCGAGGCGTACAGCATAATCTCAAGTGCAAGCTCATCCGCTATTGCTTTGCTAGATTCCACTGCCTGGCTCGCTTTTTCGGCTGCAAAGCGCAGGTGCTCTTCACCTGCAATCTTATCCGCATCAAAAGCCTGTATGACAACGTTGTATTTTGCCGAAATGTCCTTCAATCCCGAAATGAACGACTCGATGTCGGAAATAGAGCACAACCCCGAGATTATCTGTATGCTCATATGTCATTAAACGCCAGTCCTGTCATCCTTTGGGACTGCAGATACGACCACTTTTTTCCATGTATAAGCANNAGCAAGCAGGGTCAGGCACGTGATTGCGAGCAGGAGCGCAACAGGCGCAGAAATGCGCATTAGCGCATCTTCTGAGCTGACACGGCCGGTCAGCACTATCATCAGCATGTTATGGAAGGAGATGAAAAAGCCGGTCAAAGCCACAATGACCAAGTTTATCAATACGAATTTCTTATCCAGGAAAATCCTTGCCTGCAAAAGGTCTCTTTTGACCTTCTCCCAAGAAATGAATATCTGAGCCACAAAAAACGCACCGATTAGCGCAATAAAAAAAGTAATGCTGTATAAACC
>DUGO01000112.1 GCA_013331375.1 Candidatus Methanoperedentaceae archaeon
CAGAAGCAGAAGGTGCAGTCCTGTCCCCTGAAATGGCACGGGTAGTACTCGCAGTTCTCCCTGCTGCCCACGTATCCGGTGCGGAGAGCTTCGTCTATCTTCTCATGTGCCAGCTCCTGCCCCCACTGCGAGACTATGGACGCAAACGCCGTTATCAGTCGCAAGTTGTCGCGCCTTTTCCGCACTGCGATGCGGATATAGCGCCTGCCGAGTGAATGGAACGAAGAGCAGTCCCGGATGATGATACCGTTTTTCAGCATGCGCTCTGCAAGCTCTGTAGAATCCATGCAGAACCCGCCAACTTCAACACATATGAAGCAGGCATCACCCGGCAGCGGCACAAGACCCCTTATAAGGCTCAGCCTGCCAGACAGCCATTCACGCTCCTTTTTTATGAATTCCCTGGACTTTTGCAGGTATGCGGAGCCGTTCTTCATCATCCACGCGCCTGCAGCGCTTGCAGGTGCGCTCAGGTTCCAGGTGAGCCGCGACCTGTTCAGGATGCCGGAAAGCCGGGAGGATGCAACGCCGAAACCTGCACGCAGTCCCGGCACTGCAAACGCTTTTGTCAGAGACCGTGATACAAGCACATGGTCGTTCAGAGCCGCAAGCACTGCCATGCTCTCACCTGCATACGAGAGCTCGATGAATGCCTCGTCTATGAACAGGAAAGTCCCGGCTTCCCCGCACCGAACTGCAAGCTCGACGAGTTCGTCCCTCGCTATCAGCGTGCCTGTCGGGTTATTCGGGTTGCACAGGAACAGGAGCTTTGCGCCTGAGGGGTCGATGCAGGCTGCATCCGCATATGGTACGAACTCAACCGACGCACCGAAAAGCCTTGACTGGCATTCGTATTCGTCAAATGTTGGCTGCGGGATGATTACACGGTCGCCCCGCTCTATCACTGATTCGGCGAAAAGCCTGATGAGCTCGGATGAGCCGCTCACAGGGATGATGTTCTCCGTGCTTACGCCTGCAAATCTGGCAGCGGCTTCCCTGAATTCGATGTACCTGTTGTCCGGATACTCACCCACCTGCTTAACGGTCGATGCCAGAACCCTGCCAAGCCCCGGCATTGGAAGAGGGTTCAGGTTTACGCTGAAATCCAGCATCGAAGACCTGCCCTTCCCTGCAAGTTCCGCACTTTCATCAACCCTGCCTCCGTGGACGCATGGCGCAAAGTCCATAACCTCTTTCCTGACACCAGACATTTCTGCCGCCTGTTTATTAACGTATTATCGTTATATTTAAGTACAGCTTGTGATAATGACTAACAACGCAAAACGAAATACATTAAGTTTATGTATTTGTATCATATGGAATACGAATACAAACTCATCCGCAGTTGACAGGAGATTCTGAATGCCGATCCTCATAGAGATTAAAAATCTGAACGTAGGTTTCGACGATACCAATGTCCTGAAGGACGTAAGCCTCACGGTGAATGAAGGAGAAGTTCTTGGGATTTTAGGCAAAAGCAGCGCCGGTAAGACCGTCCTATTGCATGTACTCCGGGGCGTGGAGGAATTCGAGCACATCTCGGGGCAGGTGCTGTACCACGTGGGCAGGTGCGCCAGATGCGGTTACATCGAGCCGCCAAGCAAAGTAGGGAAGCCGTGCGTCAAATGCGGCGGGACAGTAGAGCACGTGACCGCAGACTTTGCAACCCTTGGCATCCACGACCCGCTGAGAAAGGATATCACGCGAAGGATAGCCATCATGCTGCAGAGGACGTTCGCGCTATACGGTGATGAGCGTGTCATTGTCAATGTGATGAATGCGCTCATGGAAATCGGGGAATCAGGTCCTGATGCCATACACAAGGCTGCAGACCTGCTCGACCAGGTCAACCTGTCACACCGCATGATGCATGTAGCCAGGGAGTTGAGCGGCGGCGAGAAGCAGAGAGTTGTGCTCGCGCGCCAGCTTGTCAAGAAGCCAATGATACTGCTGGCTGACGAGCCGACGGGCACGTTAGACCCCCAGACGGCGGAGCTTGTCCACAAGAGCATCCTTGAAGCGACAAACGATTACCACATGTCCCTGATAATAACCTCACACTGGCCGCAGGTCATCCGTGACCTCTCCCACAGGGCAATATGGCTTGACGACGGCAGGAAAGTGCAAGATGGCGACCCCAAAAAAATTACAGAAGAGTTCATGAAGCAGGTCGGTGTCGTGGAGAGGCATCACGTGGAGGTGGGCAGTCCTATAATAAGGGGCGTCAACATCTCGAAGAAATACTTTTCTCTTGACAGGGGCGTTGTGAGGGCGGTCGATAATGTCAGCTTTGAGATCAACGAGGGCGAGATATTCGGCATTATCGGCGTCAGCGGTGCCGGTAAGACCACCACGTCCAAGATAATCACAGGACTCCTCAGACCCACAACCGGCAACATGTACGTGAGGATAGGAGACGAGTGGGTAGATATGTCTGTGCCTGGTACTGAGGGCAAGGGCAGGGCAACTAAGCACATAGGTCTCCTGCATCAGGAATACAGCCTTTACCCGCACAGGAACGTGATAGACAACCTCACAGAATCTATAGGGCTGGACCTGCCGTACGAGCTCGGGGAGAGAAAAGCCATATACACTCTTAAAACTGCGGGCTTCACAGAGAAAAAAGCCCAGGATATACTCAAGAAAATGCCTGATGAGCTGAGCGAGAGTGAGGCGCACAGGGTAGCGCTTGCGCAGGTGCTCATAAAGGAGCCTCGAATACTGGTGTTCGACGAGCCGACAGGAACGATGGACCCGATCAC
>DUGO01000212.1 GCA_013331375.1 Candidatus Methanoperedentaceae archaeon
TTTTAATTCAGCTTCCGAATGCACTTTTATGGTATCCGCTATTCCGCCTGCTCTCGCGAGAAGTTCAAGGTCTATCTGGTTGTGTGTGCAGGTTTCCTGGTTCCCGGTAGAGCCGTATGCTGCGTTGTCGATGGCTATAATACTCAGGTTCTCAGGATTATATGCTCCAATGCTTATCAGCGCATTCGGGTTCATGAGCAGGCTGCCGTCGCCGTCAAGCACGATAACGTGCCTATCCCGCCTGACCGATGCAAGCCCGAGCCCTATGGATGAGGCAAGCCCCATCGAGCCAAGCATGTAGAAGTTCAGTTCCCTGTCCCCGAGCTCGAACAATTCCTTTCCTGGCACACCCAGGTTGCATATCACAGCATCATCGCTAAGCTCTGCCACTATTGCACGAATGGCTTCATATCTTGTAAGCAGCGGCTCCCGAATCTCGCTCCGGAAGTCCAGTCGCGTGCTCATCCTGCCGGAGATATCAGGTTCGGGAATCCTGCATGACGAGAGTTCCCATACAGCAGGCGAGACGAGCACCACGTGGGGGCGGAGGTTCCTTAACGCATCGTCCACAGAACCTGCGACCCTGCTCAGCTCTTCCGGGGAATTTACTGTCGTGAGCGCTATGCCGGCTGAGCGCAGGATGCCGGGAAGCATTTCCCCGAAAGGCTTCTGGGCAGGTATGTCTTCCTTATAAACACCTCTCCAGCTTGCGATAATCGGAAGGGGGATGCGATAAGTGATATTCAGGGAGCAAAGAGCGTTCAGCATGTTGCCAAGCCCTGTGCTCTGGATGACCATGACTGGCTTCACCCCGCCGAGATATGCGCCTGCGCAGATGCCCACGCCGTTCTCCTCGCGCGTGAGCTCAAACGTGGGGATGTTTTCCTTTATCAGGGGCAGCAGAGCCTTTATCCGGTCACACGGCAGGGTGGCTGCAAGCCTGATGCCGCATTCCTTCAAGATATTAATTATCGTCTGTTCGGGTTCATCCGGTCTCATAGAGGACCTGCTCGACAGGTGTATCGGCTCCTGCACTTGCGGCAGGCTTTATCTCAATGAGCTTATAATCCTTTTTGAGCCGTTCGACTCCTCCTCCCGTGATGTTGAGCAGGATGCAGTCGTCATGCTCTACCGTACCCGATTCAACGGCTTTCACCAGGGCAGCCACTGCCACGGCAGCCGGCGGAACGATGTCTATGCCCTCAAGCCGCTCGAAGAGGCGTCTTGCTGATATCGCTTCATTATTGGTCACGCCGTACATGCGCCCACTCGTACCTGCAAGCGCATCGTATACCCCGCCACCGATACCGTACGGCGGCTTCCTGTTGGACAGGATGTCCGAGTACATGGACGCGATGAGCTTCTTTGGCTGCGGCATGTCAAGCTCTTCCACGATGCTCCTCCGTCCTGCGTTCCAGGCATTGAACATGGGCGCAAAGGGCAGGTTCTGCGCAAGGTGCAGCGCTGGCAGGCGATTGCCGAACCTCCCGTCCCTGATAAGCCTCAAAGCAGCTTCCCATACCGCAATGCCACCCGTCCCGCTGCCTATCGCCTGGAAATATACGTCCGGCAGCCTTCTGAGCTTGAAAGCAGCATCCAGCATCACGGTACCCATGCCGTCCCTTCTGGCAATGTTCCGGGCGCCGCCTTCTGGCATGAGCCCGGGCAGCTTTGCGAGCTTCTCTGCGAACTGTATGGTGTCTGCATAGTCACAGTTGCTGTTCATCTCGATGAGATGAATGGTTGCTGTCGGTTCTTCAGGCAGCCACATGCGATTGAGTCCTTTCCTCGGGACGACGATATAGACATCGATGCCCGTAAGGGTGGATACATGAGCGAACGCCCTTGCGGTATTGCCAGCCGAGGCGAGCACGAGCGCCTTCTCACCCGCCTCCTTGACACGCAGCATGGTGGGGAATGCCTCGAACTCCTTGAAGCTGCAGGTCTTCACGAAAGCCCCCTTCTCGGGGCAGTACCCGTTGAAGCTGATGTGCAGGTTTGCCAGCCCGAGCTCTGCGGCAAGCCCCGCACTCTTATAAGTGACAGGACCCGAGTCTGCAGTGATGGGCTCAAGCACTGGCAGCCAGTCGTGGAACCTGCCTATGCCCGGGAGGTTCCTGGGGGATATGCGGGTATTAAAATAGTCGCTCCTCAGCAGTGCGTCATCATGTCTGCATGTAAGTGTGCAGCCGTCAAAGCTCCTGCCGCAGCCGGCGCAGACAAGCCTGTATTTGTCTTCGTAGCACATCGGTTTCGATGCCATCTGGCTCTGCTGCATAAGGAGTGCTTGGTCAGGCACTATATATCTTTTTCCATTATCTGGCAAAAATTGTCCTTAAAAGGAAATAAAATAAACAATCGTGTACAAAAGGACTACGCATAGTGCGGCGGACCCGGATGGGTGCGGTTGATGAACCCCGTGTCAAAAACGTCTTCCCGCGAGGGCTCCCCGCGAATGTATCCGAGCCGCCTGAGCACGGGCACGAAGCGCATTGTTGAGCTGATGTACTCTTCCGGCAGTGCGGCGCAGTACCTGGGAGATATCGCATACGTCTTCATCACGAAGGAACTGTCACNNCACTATAATCCCGCAGCTCGGGTTGAAATGCCAGAGCCTGTTCGGTGGTACGACGATTGAGGCGAATCCTGAGGCTGCCACAGCAAGGGACGGAGTGCCGACCGCAGCCAGTATCTCCCCATTTGCCAGCGCTTCAAGCACGAAATCAGTCCAAGTGTAGTTTCGCACCCTCACCGTGTCCTCAAGCCCGTGTTCCATGAGGCAGTCGCGGATGATTATATCGTGTATCGAGCCGCGCGCGGGAGAGCCTATGGCATCGAATTGCGAGAGTATCTCCTTCATGTTGAATTCTCGCTGCGCCTCATGCTTCCCGGACGCTATGAGCACTGTACCCTCGACATGCCCCCCGGCTACGCATTTTATCCGAATCCCGCGGTCTATGCCGATGATAACCGGCGGGAGACCGATGTATCCTATATCGACGTCCCTGCTGCCGAGCGCGCCAACGATGTCCGGACCTGATGCGTACAGCTTCCACTCGACGTCGATGCCCTGCTCTTCGAGCCAGCCAGTGCCCATCAGTATGGGTGCTGTGTGGTAGGCTGTAGAGAGGTGCCCGATTTTTATTTTTTCCATATATTAAATCATCACAGTGCTAATCAATAATTAAGGTTTCGAAAAGAGGTATGATGACCCGAATGGCATATCAGATAAACCACATCGAGAAGCACCCAACCGCAAACCCTAAGCCAGAGAACCGTAGATAAGTGATTCATGCCTGATACCCCCACACCTGCAATGGCGCAGTACCAGGAGTTCAAGAGGCAGTTTCCGGACGCGTTACTCTTCTTTCATATCGGGGACTTTTACGAGACCTTTGGAAAGGATGCTGAGCTTGTATCGCGTGAGCTCGACATCGTCCTGACCTCGCGCTCAAAGGAGAGCGGCATACCGCTTGCAGGCGTCCCACACCACGCAGCAGAGGCGTATATCGCGCGGCTTGTGAAAAAGGGATACAGCGTAGCTCTGTGCGAGCAGGTCGAAGACCCCAAAAAGGCGAAAGGGCTGGTCAAACGGGACATACTCCGGGTCATAACCCCGGGAACCGTCATGGAACCGGGTTTCCTCGGTCAGAGAGCCAACTACCTGATGTCTGTTTACCGGGGCAAGGGAAAATTCGGGTTATCCTTTCTTGACGTATCCACAGGTGAGTTCTTTGTCACTGAAACCGAAGGCGATTCTGCCGAAGACCTGCGCTCTGAGGTCTCGCGGTACATGCCGGGTGAGTGCATAATCCCGGAATCGCTTGGGGAAACGCTGGCAGCCTTGCTCGGCAGCACAGGCATACCAGTAANNAGCATACAGGGACGACGCTTTCGATGTTGAGAACGCAAAGAGAATCCTGCTTTCGCAGTTCAGGGCATCTTCACTCGAAGGCTACGGCTGCGAAGACATGCCTTATGCAATAAGCGCGGCAGGCGCAGCCCTTTCGTATGCAAAGGAGACGCAGAGGTCTGCGCTTTCCCATATCAGCGGGCTTTCCACAAGGATGCGCTCCAGGTACATGATGCTGGATGCCATCACTCTGCGCAACCTTGAGATACTCCGGGATATCAGGGGAGAATCCAATTCAACGCTCGCAGGCGTGCTTGACATGACAGGAACGCCGATGGGGAGCAGGCTTTTGCTGCGAGCCCTTGCATCCCCGCTTCTTGATATCAATGAGATAAACGGCAGGCTCGACGCGGTTGAGTTCCTGTATAAGACTGCGGGTCTGCGGGCAGCCCTCGGCGAGAAGCTCCGCCAGTGCGCAGACATCGAAAGAATAGCTGGCAGGATATCCTACGGCAATGTGAGCCCGCGCGACCTTGTCTCACTCATGCGCACGCTTCTTTTGCTACCCGGCATAAAGAGCCTGTTCAGCGAGGCGCCTCCCGCCATTTCAGGTGCACTTGCGGACATGAAAGACCTCGGGGATGCTGCCGCACTCATACAGGGCGCAATCGTGAATGACCCGCCAGCACTTGCAAGGAGCGGCAATGTCATACGGGCAGGGTTCAATAAGCAGTTGGACGAGCTGCGGGAGCTCTCGGGGTCCGGAAAGCAGTGGATTGCTAACCTGCAGCAGAGCGAGAGGGAGAAGACAGGGATAAAGTCGCTGAAGATAGGGTACAACCAGGTATTCGGCTATTATATCGAGGTCACAAAGCCCAACGTCAGCCTCGTGCCACCGCACTATGAGAGAAAACAGACCACTTCGAACGCTGAAAGGTACACGATACCCGAGCTTCGTGAAAAAGAGCTGCTCATACAGAATGCTGATGAGAGGCTTGCAGGTCTTGAGAGCGAGATCTTTAATCAGGTCGTGGGCTCGCTTCGTGCGTATGTGGGCGACCTGCAGTGTGCATCTGGCGGCATCGCTGCGCTCGATATGTATCATGCGCTTTCAGAGGTCGCTGCCACGAACAACTATGTCCGCCCGGTTCTTGAGCATGGAAGCCGGATTGCTATTCGGGACGGCAGGCATCCAGTGGTCGAGCTG
>DUGO01000057.1:0-1159 GCA_013331375.1 Candidatus Methanoperedentaceae archaeon
AGTGCGCTGCTTTGAGCAGCCTCGGCAACGCATATCTCCGGAAAGGGGAGCTGTCACGAGCCATCGATACGCATTCGGAGGCGCTCAGGCTATTTGAAAAGCTCGACAACCCGCATGGGGTCGCAAGGACGTATGCCAACCTCGGTCTTGCATACAGGAAGAAAGGGGCTACGGACAGTGCTGCGCAGCATCACATGAAAAGCCTTGAGCTATTCGAGAAGCTGGGGGACGAAAGGGGAATTTCAGAGAACCTCGGCGCGCTCGGTGCAATAGCGGTTGAGGCGAAAGAATGGGAAAAAGCACTTGGCTTCTTCACGCGCAACCTTGAGAAAAAGGAGAAGCTCAGGGACGAGTATGGTACTGCGCAGGCATCGAACGATGTGGGTATCGCGTACATGTTCAAGGGCGACCTGAAGAGCGCGATAAAATATTACGATAAGGCTGCCGACCTGTTCAGGAAACACGGCGACGGGATAAACACAGCAAGAACGCTTATGAACACAGGCGATACGTTGATGAAAATGGGGCAGGACAGGAGGGCATTCAGGACATATCTGCGGGCGAGCAGCCTGTGCTCAAAGAACGATGACCCTGTGCTAGCCGGGTCGCTCAAGAAGCGTGTGGATATGTTCCTGCGCATCATACCTGCGGGCTAAACCTTCATCCTGCCGAAAAGCCAGCCGCCAAATGCGATAGTGAGAAAGGCGAATGCTGTTATTACCGTGAGGCTGATGCCTGGCTGTATTACTGAAGTACCTGTTATGAAATAGCGCAGCGCCTCTATGCCGTAGGTCAGCGGGTTCATGTACACCGCTGTCCGCAGCCAGTCCGGAAGGGCGGTTATCGGGTAAAATGCGCCGCTCAATAGCACAAGCGGCATCGTCAGGAAGCTCATTACCATCTGGAACCCCTCGTGGCTCTCTATCTTCGAGGCGATCGCTATGCCGAGACCCATGAAGCCTGTACCTGTGATGAACATGACTGCCACAGCAAGCAGGAGCCCGGTTATGGAGCTGTAATGGACGCCGAGTCCGATGGCTATCAGCATCATGAGTGTGCTCTGTATCATGGCTGTGGTCACGCCGCCTATCGCTTTTCCAAGCGCGACAAAAAAGCGGTTAACCGGCGCGATGAGTATCTCCTTGAGGAAGCCGAACTC
>DUGO01000057.1:1171-2775 GCA_013331375.1 Candidatus Methanoperedentaceae archaeon
CCAAGTATTATGAGGAAGAAAAGCGGCGTTGCAAGTGCTCCGATGATGCGTGATTTTGAGCGCGAGAATCTGAGGATTTCCCGCAGCCACATGGTATATACGGTGTCAAATGCGCGTACAACTTCCTGCTGCATCAGTTTTTCATATTCAACGAGTGAACTTAAATAACCTGCTGTCGTGGATTGATTTATGGACTGCGTCTATATCGGTTATCTCGGCTGTTCTATCATCGTAGAGGGGGACAGGGAGTCGGTCAGGTCAGTTTCATTTGTTAACAAGGCTGGCAAAGGGCATAATGGCACGGATGGTGCGTACTCTCAGCCGGTAACGAGCGACTTACGTCTATATTTCAATAATGAAAACCCGGATTTTTCAAAGTACCGCGTCTGCCTTGAGAGTCTCACTCAGTTTGAGCGCCGGGTGCTTGAAGAAACCCGCAGGATCCGCTTCGGCGAGCTGGTCACATACGGGGAGCTTGCGAGGCGGGCTGGCACGCATGCAGTCCGCGCGACCGGGAACGCCCTGGCAAAGAACCCTGTGCCAATCATTATCCCGTGCCACAGGGTGGTCGCAGCCAGAGGCATCGGCGGGGATTCAGGCGGTCTCTTTATCAAGAGAAAGCTGATCGAGCTTGAGCGGCGCGGCAGTCAGGTCGCAAGGCTGAACAGCTTTCCTGCGACCTCCTCGATGTAGCGCCTGTTCTCAAGCCCGGATAGCCAGCGCGAAGGGAGCGCACACTCGCCGCAAGCCGCTCCGGATATGGCGCCCGCGATGGCTGCAATTGAGTCCGTATCCCCGCCGGCGTTAACTGCGGTGAGGATGGCTTCCTCGGGGTCAGCTGCGTGGGCAAAGCAGTAAAGCGCAGCAGGCACTGTCTCGTACACGCTGTTTGATGTGCCAAGGCAGGAAAGAGCCAGGTCGGGTGAGGAGCTAATGTGCTTGCCTGCAATGATGATGGCTGCTTCGAGCCTCCGGTCCGAGTGGCTGGCTCTATCTGCTGCAATGGCAAGTATATCCTCATGGTCCATGTCATGGAGCGCACAGGCGACTGCCACTGCAGCAGCCACAGCGCCACCGATGGCGCCGCTGCTCGCATGCGTGGGCAGGGATGACATCCGCGCCATGCTCTCGACTTTTGTTATGTCATTGCAGTAGGCAAGGGCAATCGGGGCTACGCGCATGGCAGAGCCGCAGGTGGGTTCATTCTGCCCTGACTGCATCCAGCCCGCACCGTCGAGCAATGCTCGCACTGCAGCCATGCTCGTTGGTCCCCACGACCTGTTTAGCGCTGGATTCCCGATTATGAGCTTCCCGTGCTCAGCAAGCTTCGCGGAAAAGCTCTCAGGGCTGAATCTCCCCGCCTCAATTATGGATTCTGCGAGCAGCAGCATCTGCTCTGTGTCGTCAGTGTAATGCCCCGGCGTGAGCTTCGCATTCGGACTGCCTGCCGCAGCCCTGCCGTAATCTCTCACTTCCCCCGCGTCCACAATCTCTTTACGCGTCTTGCCCTCGGTCTGCATGCCCAGGGCATCCCCAATCGCAGCGCCCAGCAGGCACCCCATGAACTTTTCCAGAAGCCTGTCCTCCATCGTAATTGCTAATCC
>DUGO01000012.1 GCA_013331375.1 Candidatus Methanoperedentaceae archaeon
TTCATACCCGCCCCGAACATGTCGGGGGATATCCTACATTACCTGCCCGTATATAACAGTTGCGCCCACTGCCCGGCTGTCCCGGTTCATTTCACCTGTCCATCCGCACTGGAGTCGCGTACCTCGTACCGCCCAGGTGCAGCAGGGGCGATACTGCATCGATATCCAGATAACCGTCTTTCACAGCACCCTCGTCACATGAGGCTGCCACTGCCGTCCCCATGAAGATGGTATGGTCGCCCGCCTCTATCCTGCCCGCCAGCCTGCATTCGATATGCGCTGCGCATTCGGCTACCAGCGGCGCTCTTACGGCGATGGGCGGTGCAGTCGTCAGCCCGCAGGCTTTGAACTTGTCAGTATCGCGTCCTGAGTATGTGCCCGCAGCCTGGACCTTATCAACGATATCCGCGGTAGGCAGGTTCACAACGAACTCCCCTGTCTGCGAAATGCACTCATGCGTGTACCTTNNCCATGCTCGAAACGAGCGCGATGAGCTGCGGCGCGAACAGCCGGCTTGTCCTGGCAGACGTCCTGACCTTCATTGTACGCTTCATTGTACATCATCTGAATCCTTCATTGTCGATTCGCCTATCCAATCAAGGTATTCCTTTGAGCCGCCGCCAATCCCCATAGAGATGATGCAGGGTACCTGGTAGCTGTGAAGCTCCTTCACCCTTTTCTCAAGTTCACCGAGCTTTGCATCAGTGGTCTTTACTATCATGCCTGTTTCATCTGCTTCCTCAACCGAGCCCTTCCACCTGTACACCGAGCTCACGGGGAATATATTGGCACATGCTGCAATCCTCTCTTGCACGAGCGCACGTGCTATCGTTTTAGCCTCCTCTGCAGTGCCAGTGGTTATATATACGAATACGAACATAGTCCCACCAATAATACCATGGATTTACCTATTGTTGGCATCGTTATTAACGTTACCAGTATTTTCGGACATCAGGGGAACTGAAATTGGACTACGCTGACCTATTTTATGCGCTGTTGGTTTACTGGTTTATCGTGCTGATTCTTGAGCGGCATGGTCTGCTTGAGCGCTACGGCGTGTCCCTCCTTTCCCCGTTCGTTCCAATCCTCATGCTGCGCACGACGCGCGGTCAGGGTCTCCTCACTTTTCTCGCAAGACCTAAAATCGCATGGAGGCTGTTCGCCAACATCGGCATACTTCTGATGCTCGCCGGGATGCTTGTAATGCTACTGCTGCTACTTCTCTCAGACTATCTCATGCTGAATTCCATCCAGGCTGGCACCACGCCACCTCCCGGCAAGTTCAACGAGCCCCAGAACATCTTCCTGATACCTGGCATCAACGACTTCATTCCGCTCACATGGGGCATCATAGGGCTTGCGGTCACTCTCGTCGTTCACGAGTTCGCGCATGCGATACTCTGCAAAGTCGAGGGCGTAACCGTAAAGTCAATGGGCATTCTCTACGCCATCGTGCCCATAGGAGGCTTCGCAGAGCCAGACGAGGAGCAGCTCGGCGTGAAAGAGCCAGAAGCAGGAACTGCAGTAAAGACAGTCTCAAGGAGCGGGCGTATGCGCATACTTTCGGCTGGCGTGACTGCGAACTTTGCAACAGCTCTTGTGGCATTTGCGCTATTCTTCATGTTGCTCGGCTCCATTTCGCCAATAGGCGACGTGATGGTCACAGAAGTGCTGCCCGGCTCTCCGGCAGAAGCAGCAGGCGTGCATGAGGGCATGCTGCTCACACAGGCGGACGGGCAGGTAATCAACAGTGCGCACGACTTCTTCGTTTACATGAACTCGACAAGACCGTCAAATGTCACACTATCCCTCCGCGACAACAGGGTGCGCAAAGAAGTCACGGTACAGACAGGTAAGGGAGTTGATTTCAAGGGTGTGAACGTGCACGATATTGTCCCCGGCTCTCCTGCTGAGGCTGCAGGCGTCAAGAAAGGCTCCATCCTCGTGCGCATCAATGACACTCAAATCTCGAACATCACTTATTTCATGGAGTTTATGAACTCAACGGTTCCGGGGCAGACCATCCAGGCATATTTCATTGAAACGTCACCGGGCGCTGAGCCTGTTAAATACAATATCACGCTTGCAGTTTACTCCGGAGGGACAAAAGGCTTCATCGGTGTAAAGTACCTCTCGGAAGAAGGTGTCAGCAGCGCCATCGGTATACGCATCGGCGAGTATCCTGCAAAGGGCTACCTGCACATACTGAAGCAGCTCCCTGGAATGCTCAACGAACCAGGTGGCTGGTTCATTCTGTTCGCGCTGCCAATGCTGTCCTTCGTCGGACAGGGGTTCCCCGGCTTCGGCGAGACGCTCTCGCAGTTCTACGAGCCGGTCGGATGGGCTGCGCCGCTGGGCGAAAGTACGTTTTGGCTTGCGAACGCACTGCTCTGGATAGGCTGGCTCAACTTCTATGTCGGGCTTTTCAACAGCCTGCCTGCCGTGCCTATGGACGGCGGACACGTGTTCAGGGACGTAATCTCATCAATCCTTTCACGGTTCTTCGGTAACGGGGAAAGGGTGACGCGAATATCCAATCGTATCGTTGTACTGCTTGCGCTCATCATCTTCCTCTCGTTCATCTTCCTTTTTATCGCACCGTACATTCCACGGATGTTTGGATCTGGCTCGTGATTTATTATCCGGTTCATGATTCCGCTGTCCCGCATTCTGGATAAACTATTTTTCCTGCGCGGTCGCTGTAACATCCATGACAAGCTTCCAGAGGTTCGCAGAGACCTGCAGGCGCATCGAGGCAATCTCAGGCTCAATAGAGATTACAGGCATAGTGGCTGACTTCCTGCGGGATGTTGACGTTGGAGAGCTGGATATCTCTACAAGGTTCGTCATGGGGCGCGTATTCCCGGTATGGTCACAGGAGGAGCTTGGCATCGGACCGAGCCTCCTGTATTCCGCACTTGCGAAATCTGCGGGAGTGTCTGAAAAAGACATTGAAAATTTGGTGCGTGATACCGGGGATGTCGGGCTTGCAGCATCCTCTGCACTCGGTGCAAAGACACGCCGCACACTGGGATTCGTCGAAGAGGAAGCTCTTTCGATATCCGAGGTCTATTCGAGGTTCAGTGCCGTGGCAGGCATGACGGGCAAGGGCTCCCAGTCCTCGAAGATCAATAAACTCAAATATCTCTTCAGCATGGCAAAGCCAGATGAGGCGGTCTATCTTGCCAGGCTTGCGATTGAAGAGCTGCGGATAGGCGTGGGTGAGGGTATCGTGCGGGATGCGATAGCAGCAGCCTTCAACGTCCCTGTCGAGCTTGTGGAGAGGGGCTACATGCTGACCAATGACCCGGGCATCGTTGCGGTGACAGCGCGGTCTGAAGGTGAAAACGGGCTCTTGAGGCTCGGCGTGAGCCTGTTCAAGCCGGTCAAGATGATGCTCGCGCAGGTCGCTGAGAGCATAGAGAGCGCGGTGACAGAGATGGGTGCCCCGGCTGTGGAATGGAAGTTTGACGGCGCGAGGGTGCAGATACACAAGAGCGGGGATTCAGTGCGCATATACTCACGGCGGCTTGAGAACGTGACAGCCTCGCTTCCGGATGTGGTAAGGGCTGTAAAGGTTGAAGTCACTGCCAGGGAAGCCATCCTTGACGGGGAGACCGTTGCCACTGGTGAAAACGGGAAGCCAATGGCGTTCCAGGAGATACTCAGGCGCTTCCGGCGCAAGTATAACGTGAGCGAGATGGCACAGAAGATACCGCTGCACACAAGGCTTTTCGATATACTTTACAAAGACGGCAAAAGCCTGATAGACACCCCGCTGTTGATGAGAAGGCAGCTTCTAGAATCATGCGCATCCTCCGGTATTCTCGCCTCCCAGAAAGTCACATCAGACATCGCCGAGATTAACTCGATATATCAGCAGGCTCTCGATGCGGGGCATGAGGGCATCATGCTCAAGAACCCTGCGTCATTGTACACGCCGGGAAAGCGGGGCAAGAACTGGCTGAAGTTCAAGCCGCTCATGGAAACACTCGACCTTGTTGTCATCGGAGGCGAATGGGGCGAGGGCAGGCGTGCGCATCTTGTGGGCTCGTACATGCTCGCCTGCCGTGACCCTGACACTGGGGAGTTCTTGCCCATAGGCAGGGTGGGGACAGGTCTCACGGATGAGATGCTGACAGAGCTGACAGGCTTGCTGAAAGCCCTGATAATCAGGGAAAACGGTAAATTGATCGAGTTTGAACCGAAGAAAGTCTTTGAAATAGCCTTCGAGGAGATACAGAAGAGCCCAAACTATGATTCCGGCTTTGCTCTGCGCTTCCCGCGACTGGTGAGGGTGCGCGACGAGAAGTCCCCGGACGACTGCGATACAATAGAGCGCGTGGAGCAGCTGTACGCAGGGCAGAGGACGTGATTAAAAGTGGAGCCGCGTCTGCTCGTGCTTTGCCTTAATCCCTTCGAGGTCGAGCCGTTCCCTGAGCATCCGTGCTATAACAGGCACCGCGGTATTTGCAAGGTTCACATCGATCGCCGTGGCCTCATACGCAGGGTCTGACTGCGGGATTTCCATTCGTGTGATTGCGCTCCTGTGCTCATTCAGCTTCCCGTCCCTGGATTCGCGCACGAACTTTGTCTTTGCCACTTCCGTGCCCGTGAGCAGCACTTCCTGCCTGAAGCACGGTCTGTTCAGAAGCTGGTTGAGTATATATACGCATACTGCGAACCTCACAGTGTCATCCACCCCATCCAGGCTCTCCCTGAGGCTCGCATAGATATCCCTGTTCCTGCCTGACCTTGACTGGTACACCTTTGACGGGGGAATGTCAACCTCGTTCACCTCACCGAGGTCTCGCAGCGCGCGCAGGTAGCCTGTAAGGATGAGCCTGTGCTGCTCGTAGCCGCTCTTCTTAAGCTCTCTGGACAGGCTGCTGATCGAGAGCTGTTGCCTGCGCAGCAGAGACGTGACCGTATCGTAGAACTTGCCCTGCATCCGCAGAGGTATTGTACCAGACCTGAATAAACACTTCGGTTCACCGCCGTATGCTGCTGATAAGCTGCCTGCTCGCCATCATTTTCTTGATTCCTCCGTGCAGGCACTCGGGCAGCTCTGCGAAGTTCGAAACCGGGGACACGGCTACACCTATCCGCGACATCTTTTTCGCAAAATTTTTCAGGTTGTATCCCCCCACCCAGGTATCAAGAAGCCGCCTGTCCGTGTTGAACGGGATGTACAGAGCCCGGACGCCGAGACGCAGCATCCTCCGGAGGTACACGAACACGGATTCCTGCACCTCGATATCGTCGAGCAGGATGTTGTTACCGAAATACGGCAGCCCGCCCGAAAGCATTATAAGATATTTCTTGCCTTTGCGCAGCTCCCATTCCTTCTGAAGAAGGGATGCCAGCGCAAGGTCGAGCCGCGCGAGCCCTGAGCCGTTCTTCCTGAGAATGTCCTTGTACGATACCTGATGCCTGTTGTACGG
>DUGO01000241.1 GCA_013331375.1 Candidatus Methanoperedentaceae archaeon
TAGCGGATGGGCAACCAATTCGACATGATAACAGGATTTACAGGAAAAGTATTGTGTATCCAGCTAATCCTGTTCATCCCGTCTAAGATTTATAAATTGGACAAAATTGGGGTGCTCCGCAAAATAGTGCTTCGACTTATTACGTACCGCGCCAACGATGTGTTGGGAAAGATAATAACTGACTCACAGCGCATAAAAAAGTTACCAACGGTTTTGGGCAGGCATTGGTAACTGCCATTGTAGGCAGCATAACCGAAAAGGTCTTTTATTGCGCATGTCAATACAGGGGTATGCTGTACCGCGCAGAGATTACGGTCGGGTTAAAGAAGGGGATGCTCGATCCCGAAGGCACAACCATCCGGCGGGCGCTCGGGCATATCGGGTATAAGACTGAGAGCTTGAGGACTGCAAAGCAATTCCTGATAGAGCTTGACGCCGGGTCGGAAGAAGCCGCTCGCTCCGAGCTGGACGAAATGTGCAGGCGATTGCTCGCTAATCCCGTCATACATACCTACACCATAAAGCTTGAGGAAGCATGAGGTTTGCCATAATACGGTTCGGTGGCAGCAACTGCGACCTTGATGTATATCGGGTGCTGACCGAAGTGCTGGGTGCGGATGCGAGCCTCGTATGGTACAAGGAGGAACTCAGCGGCTTCGACGGCGTCATCATCCCGGGAGGATTCTCGTACGGCGACTACCTGCGGGCAGGCGCCATCGCTGCAAGGACGCCGATAATGGACTCGGTCAGGCGGATGGCTTCCGGGGGAAAGCCTGTGCTCGGCATATGCAACGGCTTCCAGATACTCGTTGAATCCGGTCTCCTTCCGGGTGCGCTGATGACCAACAGGTATCCCAGATTCAGGTGCGAATGGGTGAACCTGCGCGTGGACGCCGACAGCCCGTTTACTTCGAAGTTCGGCGCAGGGCAGGTGATACGCATGCCCATAGCTCATATGGAGGGCAACTATTTCGCAGATGACAGTACGCTTGGCGAGCTCAATGCAAAAAGACGTGTTGCGTTCAGGTACGTGGATGAAAGCGGCGAGACAACCCCTGGCTCGAATCCCAACGGCTCCTGCCAGAACATAGCAGGCGTCCTGAACGAGGCTGGGAATGTGCTCGGCATGATGCCGCACCCTGAGCGCGCATCAGAGTCCATACTCGGCGGGGAGGATGGCAGGCGCATTTTCGAGTCTATGGTCGAATTCGCCGGGTCGCTATGAAAGTCGTCCTGACGATAGCCGGTTCGGACTCGGGAGGCGGTGCGGGGATTCAGGCTGACCTGAAGACATTTTCCATTCTCGGCGTGCACGGCACGTGCGCACTGACCGCTGTCACTGCGCAGAACACGCTCGGCGTCAGGCAGGTATTCCCGCTTACCCCGGATGCGGTCGCAGCGCAGATAGATGCGGTAGCCAGGGATATGCGCATCGACTTTGCAAAATCCGGCATGCTTTCGTCAGCGAATATTGTTCGTATTGTTGCGAATAAAATTAAACAGTATAATATCCCGCTCGTGCTCGACCCGGTTATGCAGGCTGAAGCCGGGGGTACGCTGCTCGGCGAAGATGCAGTCCCGGCGCTTATTGATGAGCTTTTGCCTCTTGCCCGCGTTATCACTCCCAATATTGCGGAGGCGGAACGGCTCACGGGCAAACGCATAAGGTCGCGGGACGATGCCAAAAAGGCTGCACTTGCGCTTTGCGGAATGGGTGCCGGGTCTGCCATAATCAAGGGCGGGCACCTCGACGCTATGGATGTGGTCTATGACGGTGATTTTACGTTCATCGGAGGGGAAAGGGTCAGCGGGGAAACACACGGCTCCGGTTGCACGCACTCGGCTGCGCTTGCCGCATGGCTCGCAAGAGGCGCGTCGCTTCCAGATGCTGCCAGGATGGCGCATGAGTTCGTTGTCAAGGCTATCAGGGCTGGCGTGAAGGTAGGACAAGGCGTCGGACCTGTGAACCAGGCAGCTGCGACGCTGAAAGAGGCACATCGGTATGCGGCGCAAAGGGATGTGACTCTGGCAGTCTCCCTCTTAGAGCGGGACGAAACTTTCCATACGCTTGTGCCTGAGGTCGGGTGCAACATCGGGACTGCGGTTCCGGAGGCGATATCGCCAGATGACGTTGCAGCCGTGGAAGGGCGTATAGTGCGGCTTGGCTCCCGGGTGCATGCGGTCGGCTGCGTTTCCTTTGGCGCGAGCAGGCACGTGGCAAGGGTGATACTTGCAGCCATGCGCCACAATCCCGCAATACGAAGCGCGATGAACATCAGGTACTCGGCAGGTATCGTAGATGCCTGCAAAAATCACGGGCTCGCCGTGGCTCGGTTCTCGCGGGAAGACGAGCCGCCTGGGAAAAGCACGATGGAGTGGGGCACTGATGCGGCGATACAGGCATTCGGAAGGGTCCCGGATGTTATATTTGACACTGGCGCGGTCGGGAAAGAGCCCATGATACGGCTTCTTGGCAGGAGCGCGGTAGAAGTTGCCGCGCGCGCCATTGAGCTTGGAAAAAAGTACGAAAAGCTGTGAAAGCCTGCGATTGGAAGCTCCCAAGCGCAGATTTATATCGTTTGCAGTCAATATGTTGTATTGGAGGAGTCGGTTTCATGGAAACCAAGATACCTGTAAGAGATGTCATGACAAGAACGGTCGTAACCGTTGATATCATGACTGGCATATCTGCGGTGGCACGAAAAATGGTCGAGTATGATGTCGGTAGCGTCATCATCACGGAAAAAGGTCATCCGGTCGGGATTGTTACCGAGAAAGACCTTGTCAAGAAGGTACTGACAAGGGACGTGGTGCCGTCGTCCCTTCAGCTGAAGTCTGTCATGACTTCACCTCTCATAACCGTACCCTCGGGCGAGGATACCCAGGATGCCATCAAGAAAATGCTTAAGATAGGCGTGCGGCGTTTACCTGTGGTCGAGGGCGGGCGGCTCGTCGGGATAGTCACAGACCTCGACCTTGTTGCAATATCATCCGAGCTCGGCGGCATCCTTGCTGACATAATCGAGATGCATCGCACCCGTAACGTGCTTGAGGCGCCTGTTTCATCGATATCCCAGGGGATATGCGAGAACTGCTCCCAGTTCTCAGAGAATCTTGTGAATGTGAATGGAACGCTTCTGTGTGAAAGCTGCAGAGAGACTTGAAAAGGTGTCCAGATGAAAGTCCACGACGTAATGACAAAAAATCCAATAGCGATAAAAGAGACAGAATTTTTGACCAGGGCAAGGCAGATAATGAGAGACCACCACTACAGGACGCTGCCCGTAGTTGACGGGCACAATCGCGTGAAGGGCATACTCACCGAAACCGCACTGCTCGGCATCACATCCACCAAGTCCAACGTGACAGTGGAAGGATTCACCAACCCTGCACCCACAGTAACGCCGGATATGGAGCTGAGCCAGTCCGCAAAGCTGATGCTGGATGCCGTGGTCGGGCGCGTGCCGGTTGTAAAATCGACCCAGGACTCATCGCTTTCCGGCATCCTGAGCATCGTTGACATATTCAGGCACATCGACCTTGCGAAGATCCCGCATAAGACCGTACGAGAGATAATGACACGGAATGTGAAAACGTGTTCGGCTGCGGACAGGATTGCCACAGTCTGGTCGAACATGGCAAAGCTCGGGTACTCGGGCATGCCTGTGATGAGGAACGGCAGGCTTGTAGGTATGGTGACAAGGAGGGACATCATAAGCGCAGGATATGCCAGGATTGAGGTTGAGGCTGAGCACGGCACACGGGCGGGTACATCCCTCACAGTGGACAAGATAATGAAGACTCCGCCATATACGATAGCTCCTGATGCCACTATCATGGAGGCGATCAAAACCATATTGAAACTGGACGTGGGGAGACTGTCTGTTGTGGATGGCGGAAAGCTTGTCGGCATTGTTGACAGGTATGACCTCATTAAGGCGTGCCTGTAGATGAATACGTTTAAGTAGGATGTAGAAGAAGTGAGCGGTGATTTTATGAAGAACATGGGTGCTCCAAGGGTTAACCGTTCTGCCAGGGACGTGTATATGAACAGCGCAGGACCTGTGGATTTCAAGTCGCGCATCTCTGAGCGTCCCGGTGATGTGATGACTATCGCTTCGCGGGACGTTGTCACAGTGCCCCCGACGATGACTATAATCGGTGCAGTCAAGACCATGATGAAGTTCGGGTTCAGGCGCCTGCCCATAGCAGATGCCGGCACGA
>DUGO01000242.1 GCA_013331375.1 Candidatus Methanoperedentaceae archaeon
CGAAGTAAGGAAGGGTTCCCACTATATTCAATCCACAGTTTTTATCTCCCCTGACTCCCATTTACCCCTCATGATAATCGAACAGCTCCAGCTTAAGAATGGCACAGCCCTCGCATTGAAGTTCGACATGGTCAACGCGCCGCTGCTTGTCATCAGGGCGCCGAAAGGCTTCGTGATGTGCGGATATCTCGACGTTCCGATGGCGAACAGGCTCGGCGACGTGGCTGCAAAGGTGAGAGGCGTAAAGACCTTTGACGATATTCTCAATGCGGCTGCAGTCGAGGTAACTGAGGCTGCGGCAGGGCTCGGGATAAGGGCAGGCATGAGCGGGCGGGAAGCGCTTGAGCGGATGTTCTGAAACAGCATTGCCAGAGATATGATTATCGACGTACATACGCACATCGGCAGCGACATCNNCGCAGAGCGTTGAAAAGCTGCTTGCAGTGATGGATTCAAACGGCATCGATATGTCAGTGATATTCCCCTTCAATGAGAAAGACGGCGGTGCGACCTTCAGGCGCGCAAACGACACGATGGCTGATGCCATGCGCGCACATCCCGGAAGGCTAATAGGCTTCTGCCGCATAGACCCCTACTACGGGCGCGAGGCATGCAGGGAGCTTGACAGGGCGCTCAGTTTGGGTCTTCGCGGGCTCAAGCTGCACCCCAAGAGCCAGAGGTTCTCGCTCGACCATCCGGTGGTGAGCAGGCTCCTCGGCACGCTCGAGGATGCAAAGCTACCGCTGATAATCCATACCGAAAAGTGGAATCCCGCCACAAAGCCTGACCAGGTAGAGCTAATAGCCCGCCGATTTCCTGAGCTCGCTGTCATTGCGGCGCATGCGGGCTACGCCGGACCTGATATACTGCCGGTTGCGCGGGACAACTCAAACGTGTACGTGGACCTATCGCTGTCGTCCCTGTACATGATTCGAAAAGCGCTTGCCAGCCTTGATATCGGGAAGATTCTTTTCGGCTCCGACTCGCCGTACTCCCACCCTGAGGTGGAGATGCTGAAGCTCGAGCTGGTCGAGGAATGCTCTGCGAGGGAAAAGGAGCTGATACTGGGCGGGAACGCAGCCCGGCTCCTGCTCCCGAATTAACCCTCTATCGTCATCGCAGTATAGCCGTACCAGCTTCCTTCCTGCTCGAGATAGTAGAGCGCATCTTCAAGTATCTTCCTGTGACCCTTCTCGAACTCAACAAGCCGGTTGAACAGGGATTTCACACTCCCTGCGGCTTTTTTTGAGTTCTCTGAGTAGAATGTGATGGAGCGCTCTTCTATCCCAACACCGAACCGCAGGGCATCCTTCTGGCTCTCAAGACTTTCGGACAGAGGGGGGAATATCTTTGATGTGCTCTCCCTCTTCACATCCGACCTGTCCATCTTTTTTCCCGCAAGCTTCTCGTACTCCCTCTCAAGCGAAGCCCTGTGCTCCCTCTCGTCCCGTGCAAGTCCTCTAAGCATGGCTTTTGCCTTTTCATCCCCTGTTGTATCAGCAAAGATGTTGTAATAGCTCTCCCCGTAGACCTCTATTCCTGCGGCTTCCTTCAGGATCTGTAGCATTTGTTCCATATATGGAAATCCTGTCCCAAATCACATAAAGATTCTGGCCAAGGAACTTGTGGAACGAGGTCATTGAGCCAGATGGCGGTTACCAATTCATAGACTCGCCATATAAATTTAGCGGATTTACACTTGCATTCGATTTTTGTATCAAAGCGAAAATAACACCTGGGTTTCATAGTGATGGGCAAGCCAATTCGACAGGATAACAGGATTTACAGGATAAGTATTGTTTATCCAGTTCATCCCGTCTAAGATTTATAAACGGACTAAATTGGGGCGGCTCCGTAAAATAATGCTTCGACTTATTACGTATGACGCCAGCGATGTGTTGGGAAAAATAACACTGACTCACAGCTTCTTCATAAGAAAAGTTGAGCCTCTCTAAAAAGGGCTAAATAGTAACAGGCATAATCGTTTCATCATGACTAAATGGCAGTGCACAGTATGTAATTACATATATGACCCGGATGAGGGGGACCCGAATGCGAACATTCCAAAAGGCACGAAGTTCGAGGACCTGCCTGCAGACTGGACGTGCCCTGTTTGCGGTGCCGGAAAGGACATGTTCGAAGCTATGAAATAGCTTCATTTAGCTAAGTTACAGCAGGGACTCAAGGTACCGCCGCAGATACCCTCGCTCTTTTCCCGCATACTTTCTTGCCAGCCGCTCGAGCGCAGCCTGCACGCCGCTGCTGTACTGTACCGCCTTCTTGTCTTTCCATGCAAGTTCAGGCAGCATGTATTTAAGTGCCAGTTTTCGCAGGATATACTTTCGTATCCTTTTCCCGTCAATTTCGCGAACCTTCAGGTCAGGAGATATGCCAAGAGCTGCAGTGACAACCTCCCTGTCAAGGTACGGCATCCCGGGTTCAACATCGCAGGCTGATGCAAGGACATAGTCGCGCTCGATATTGGTTTCTGCGATATTCGAGACGTCTCTTTTAAGAGCCCCAGCGAGTGCGTTTCCAGAAAGCGATTCGTACCGCTTGTACCCGCCGAAGAGCTCATCCGCACCCTGACCCGAGAGCAGCAGCTCCACGCCGTTTTCATGTGCGAACAAGTTTACAAGATACACTGGCAGCCCGATGGATACCGAAAGCGGGTTTGCGCTGCCGAGGAGTTTTACCACGTAATGAAGTGACTTCTCAAGGCTTTCAAGAGACACGGTCATGCTGTGAAGCCTGTCTGAAATGCCGAGAAGCCCTGCAGCATTCGCAGTGTGGGCGGCATCGTGAGCACCCTCGACGCTCACCGAATAAAGAGGTGCGCGGCTGAGCACTGCGAGCAATGAGCTGTCAAGCCCGCCCGAGAATGCAAGCCCGCATGAGCCAGAGCCGGAAACAAGTGTGTCCACTGCTTTTTTCAGCAGCGGCTCAATCGCATTGACAGCCCGAGCCTCGCCCGTGAGCGGTGCGCCCGCCGTGAGCCCGCAGGAGTGCACATCCCGTATGTGCCCGCCGCTGTAGCGCACGATGTGTCCAGGCTTCACGGGCTGCGGCTTATCGAGCGCTCTCCGTTCTGACGAGAATGTAAAAATCCCATTATCAAGCCGGTAGTAAAGAGGATGTGTGCCTACAGGGTCTCTCGCCAGCACGACTTCGCCCGGACGCGCCAGTGCGAGCGCGAAGTCGCCCGGTATATCGCACAGGCTGCCCGAATCCAGGATATGAATGAGCGCCTCAGGGGACAGCTGCACACGCCCGCTGGTTGCGAGGAAGCCTGAGCCGCATCGTTCATACTCGCCAAGCCCAGAGACTTCATCGCCAGTGGAATACACGGCTCCGATGCGACCGCCGATGACTCCGCATAGCTCTTCCGCGATGGAATTTGCGTCCCTGCCCGCCGCCCCGGCGACCTTTTGCATCAAGTCAGAGCGTGCCTATCCCGTAGGACTGGAGCAGCACCTCACCGTTCAGGCGCCCGGTGTGGTACGTCTTGCCGGTGTCGAGGTCGTTCACCGTGATTTCAGCAGGCGCGAACACGTTCGGGTCTATCTTGAAGAAATCGTAGTTTGCGTCCTTGAACGTGTTATAGAACGGTCTGCCGTAATCCCTTGATGTGCTTGAGGGCACGTTCTTGAACCTCTCCTCATCCATTCCCCTGGTTGTGAGCACCACAGAGCCGTGATAAATGACGCTGTCATTGGTCGAGCCCATGGCTTTCACGCTATCCTTTACGACCGGGGCTATGGGTGCACAGCCTGAGCCGCAGATGATATTTGTGGTATCATAGCCAAGCTCGTTCAGCTTGAAAATGGCAGTCTCCACGACCCTTCCCGACACCTGCACCGAGCCCACGATGCTTGCCGTAGGCGCCACCAGTGCAACCACGTTCGCAGGCTCTACGTGGCATGCCTCTGCGATGTTCTCGATCACCTTCTCGTCAGGAAGCTGGTTCGATTCAAGGGCAATAACGGCATGCTCGCAGTCGTCCTCGTACTTTATGCGCTCGTA
>DUGO01000040.1:0-170 GCA_013331375.1 Candidatus Methanoperedentaceae archaeon
GGCGGGTGTGCAGCTTCCATTCGCCCTTTCTTGATTTGTTACAAATTCAATGGAATTTACTTTTAGTTTACCCTGGAAATACTTATTGTTGAATTCAGTAAACCTTTTTATCAGAAAATCGTCTTTATTGATTTGTTTCGTCTGCCTCCTTTTCTCGATTTTTTCCTTCA
>DUGO01000040.1:193-3078 GCA_013331375.1 Candidatus Methanoperedentaceae archaeon
TTTCCTGTCTGGGCTTCTAATAACTTTGACTTCCATAGTTTCGTTTCTTTTTGACCTGACAGGGCATAAATTTGATGTTATTACGCGCTGAAGTTAAAAAGCGGCATGGACTACCCCGCAGCAGATAGCTCTCCACATTGTTCCTGCCCCGCGCCTACCCCCCGAACTCCCCCATCTCGGTCTGCCTTGTATTCACCTTCTCAAGCTTCGTGAGCCGCACGCCCAGGAGCCGTATCTTCCTTGAGCCCGTAAACCCTGACAGCAGCTCTTTTGCGGTGCTCCTTACAGCGTCTAGCTCGGACGTGAGATGCTCTAAGGTTTTCTCCTTCGTATGCGTCTCAAAGTCCTCATACCTGACTTTTATTGATACCGTCCTGAAGAGATACCCCTCAGCCTTCAGCGCTGCATGCGCCTCCTCAGCGAGCGCGTCAAGCGTCCGTGCCAGCACTTCCCTGTCCGTGGTGTCGTGCTCGAACGTGACCTCCCTGCCTATGGATTTCCACCCGTACTCTTCCCTCACCTCGCTCTCGTCGATGCCAAGCGCAGCCTCATGCAGGTAGCTCCCCCACCTGCCCACTTTTTCCATGAGAAGCTGTACATCAATGGCTGCAAGCTCTCCGATGGTATGGATATCAATTCTTGCGAGCGCAAGCTCTGTCTTCTTCCCGATGCCGGGTATTTTCCGCACAGGCAGGGGCGACAGGAATTCCCGCACATGCTCAGGCTCTACAACTGTGAGCCCGTCCGGCTTCTGCATGTCAGATGCTATCTTTGCCACAAGCTTGCCGGGTCCTATGCCTATGGAGCTTGTCAGCTTTTGCTTATCGAGGAGCTCGCTCTTGATAAGATACGCAAGCTCCCGCGCAGCCTCAAAGCCCCCCGTACGGCTCACGTCAAGGTACGCCTCGTCCACGCTCACCTGCTGGAACCTGTCCGCATACTTTCGGAGTATGGACATGATTTCTCCGGACACTCTCTCGTACAGCGCGAAGTTCACAGGCAGGAAGACCGCATCAGGGCACAGCCTGTACGCGCGGGATATGGGCATGCCTGAGCGTATGCCGAAGGCTCGTGCCTCGTATGAGGCTGTACTCACCACGCCCCTCCCGAAGCCGCCTTTGGGGTCTGCGCCCACCACGACAGGTTTTCCGCGCAGCGCCAGGTTCTCCCTCGCCTCAACCGCAGCAAAGAAGCTGTCCATGTCGATATGCAGGATTATCCTCATCTGTTTCCTTTTTTAGTGCCAGCAGTATTTAATTGAGAGGGTCCTGTCATGTATTTCGGGTCAAGGATGCGCTCTAAAACGTCTTTCGGCAGCACTTCCTTCTCAAATGCCACCTGCCGCAGGGTCTTGCCCTCCCTGAGCGCGGTCTTCACAAGCTCCGCGGCTTCATCGTATCCGATGTACGGGTTGAGAACGGTCGCAAGGCTCAGGCTGTTCTCCAGCATGCTCTTGCACCTCTCCCCGTCAACCCTGATGCCGTCCACGCACTCCTCCCTGAGCATGCGAATCGCATTCGTCAGCAGCTCTATCGACCAGTTCAGGTTGAACGATATGACAGGGCACATCACATTGATTTCAAGCACTCCTGCAGAGGATGCCTCTGCGATCGCGTGGTCGTTCCCCGAAACCTGGAAGCACACCATGTTCAGCGCCTCAAGTATGGAGGGGTTCACCTTCCCCGGCATGATCGATGAGCCGGGTTCAACATCAGGCAGCACTATCTCTGAGAGCCCAGCCCTCGGTCCTGAGTTCAGGAGCATCAGGTCGTTCGATATTTTCTTCAGCTCATTCGCAAGCATGCGCAGCGCGTTTGACAGCGTCACAAAGGCAGCCATGCTCCACGTAAGCTCAACTGCATTGCCCGCCGCAAATCGCATGCCGGCGAGTTTGCTTAACTCCTGTATGACCATCCTGCGGAACTTGGGGTGCGTGTTGAGTCCCGTACCTATCGCCGTCCCGCCTATGCCGAGCGTGAGCAGCGCGCGCTTTGAGTCCTCAATCCGCTCAATCGCGGCTACCATCGCAGAAGCGTATGCCCCGAACACCTGCCCGTAGGTTATGGGCACCGCATCCTCGTAGTGCGTCCTCCCCACCTTGACCACATGCCCGTATTCGGAAGCCTTGTGCTCGAAGCTCCTGCCGAGCTCACGGAGCTCAACTATCAGGTCAGGCAGCAGGAACAGCGCGCATATTCTTGCTGCGGTCGGTATGACATCGTTTGACGACTGCGACATGTTGACATGGTTGTTGGGATGGATGAGTGAATACTCTCCCGGGCGCCCTCCCAGCTTTTCGATGGCAGCGTTGGCTATCACCTCGTTCACGTTCATATTGAACGGCGTGCCCGCACCCGCCTGGAANNTGCCTGCAATGACGTCCTCTGCCGCGCCTGCAATCGCATTGCCCTTCTCCCCGTCCAGCACCCCGAGCTCCACATTCACGAGCGCGCATGCCTTTTTTATCAGGGCTATCGCCTCGATGAAGCGCTGGTTCGCCCTGATGCCGCTTAGCTGGAAGTTCCGCCGCGCCCGCTGCGTGAACGCGCCGAAATATGCCTCAGCAGGCACCTCGATTTCGCCAATGCTATCTTTTTCTATCCGTGTTTTCAAACAAAGTCCTCCATTANNCCTGCTTCACAAGCGGCATCTTCGCAATCTGCGGCAGCTCGTCCTCGTAGGTTGGCTTTTCTTCCTTATAGAACAATCCTATCGGAATCTTCGCGCCCCATTCCTGGGACTTCGCAAACGCCTTCGCCTTATCCTTCGGGTCGTGCCCGCTCTCTTCCAGCTTATAAAGCCTCTGCTTATACCATTCATACGTATTCACGTGGTTGAAGGTGACACAGGGCTGGAAAATGTCTATCAATGCGAATCCCCTGTGC
>DUGO01000176.1 GCA_013331375.1 Candidatus Methanoperedentaceae archaeon
CAGAATATTGTATGCGGAAATCAACGGATCCTGTTCAAAGAATCAGACAAAGTTCAAAATAAGAAACATTTCAAAAATCGTACCATTCACGTTCTCCAAACAAGGCTTACCGATTTCATATACGGTGCCATAGCATTCATCAAAAGAAAGATCAGGCTGCCATATAAAACGAAACCAGTGCAGGCAGATAATGAAAAGTACATGGAAGGTGCAATACCCGACAATCAGATTGTAGCCTTCCAAAAATCTGCTAAATTTCGTGGTTATCTGAGCAATCTTTTTGCATTAAACCCATCGCTCGATGTATTTTTCAAAGACTTGCAGTTAAAGTACGGATACAAACCACAGGAAAATCATGATTTTCTCAGCTTCAATAATATTCTCAAGTTAGAAATCGCAAGATGCAAGCTTGGATATATACATTTCAACGCATGGATTGCCGAGTTCAACCAGAATGATTCGTTGAGGCGGGAACTTGGAATACAGAGTCAGTATCAGCTATCCATGAGTTCATATCAGCGAAATCTCAATGTTATCAATTCAGCTTTGAATGAATATGCAAACCAGCTAAAACAAGAATGTAGAGACTTCAATCTAATAGGAGACAAAATCTGGATTTGGGATAGAAGGTTCTTTGAATGCAATTGTAACGGGATTAAAGATAAAGAAACGGGGAAGCTTTCAGACCCGGATGCCGGGCATTATGTTAAAAAGACTGGGAAATATAGTGTTCTAACAGGAACGGGTTACACAGATACAGGTTTCGTTGATCGTTCCTGGGGTCTGCCGGTTTATTGGGATGCAATTGGTGCTAACAAGAACGATAACACCATATTCAGAAATACTGTGAACGATGGTGTAAAGTCATCCGAGACAAAACCAGTTTTTATTATAAGTGATGCCGGACCGGATAGTCATGAATCCAACCAACTTGTTCTTGGCTACGGGATCATTCCAGTCATAGCTGCACGTTCCAATAGCGTTGGTGATATTATAAAAACAGATGAGGGAGACTGTTTCAGGGGAGAATATATTCCAAGAGAATATCACAGGATCCTTGGCAGGATCTACGATCTTAGAACGATAATCGAACGAAAGAATTCAAATGAGGTGGTCGGATATAATCGCTCTGAAATGCCAACTCGCGGTATTGGTTGGGCAAAATGCTTTGTGACAATTTCTAACATAACTGCTTTGCTCACCGGTTTAACTGCTTATAAAGTTGGGAGATACGACTTAATAAGGGCACCAGCTGCGTTCAGAAAGCTATCTGTTTGAGTGTTTATAGGAAATTTTTTGGGTGATAGGCGTTTTATAATACGATTTTAGCTATTTTAAGGTCGATTAACAAGTTTGGTATTGGCTCAACTGATATGTAGTTTACGGGTATTCAGAGAATTACAGGTAGCTTTGATTCCATAGAAAAAGCTTGCCCCGGCATGACTTCTTCTAAGCCAACTCCGATTAGCCCGTAATCTCAATTCCTTCCTTCAGCGCTTCACTGACAATACTGACCTGCTTCCTGAGATTATTGAATTCGTTTGGCGTATAGCAGATAATATCCACAGGGTAGCCAAGGTCCCATTCCAGGTAGAACGGCACTGGTCTTTTCAATGGGCTTTTCCCCTCAAATTCCCTGCTGACAAGTATCAGGTCAATATCGCTATCCTTCTTCGCTTCCCCTCTTGCGTATGAGCCGAAAATAATAGCCTTCTCAACAGTATGTTTTTTTATGAACTTCCTGAGCTTTCCTATAATTTCAGTTCTTTCTTCGTCCATTCCGGTTTCGCATCTTTTCTCTTTTTGCATCCTATCCTTATTGCCCGGAATAGTAGTATTCACTGCTCCTGCATATCAAACTTCTTATCCACCATCATAAACATAAAATACTCCATTGAACATCAAGCACTGTACAGCGAGGAATTACTTTGGACGGTGCCAGGGATTATCTCACGATGGATGACTTTGACCTCAACGGCAAAACGGTCCTGGTCAGGGCAGACCTGAACTCGCCCATGGACCCCGGCGGGGCTATCCTTGACGACAGGAGATTCCGCAGCCACCTTACGACTCTGCATGAGCTTGAGGATTCCAGGGTTGTGATGCTCTCCCACCAGAGCAGACCCGGAAAGAGCGATTTTACCACTATGGAGACACATGCGGGCAGGCTCTCGCGGCTGCTGCGCAGGGAGGTCTGCTACGTGGACGACATCTTCGGCTCGACTGCAGTGAAAGCCATCAAGAGCAGCAGGAAAGGCGACGTGCTGCTGCTTGAGAATGCGCGCTTCTACTCAGAGGAGAGCCTTGAGCGCACAGCTAAGGAGCATGCGAACACGCACATGATAAAGCGCCTGGCGCCGCTGTTTGATTTTTATATCAACGATGCGTTCGCCGTATCCCACCGGTCTCATCTCTCGATAATGGGCTTTACTGAAGCCCTCCCCAGCATCGCGGGCAGGGTGATGGAAAAGGAGGTGGATTCCCTGAGCCGGGGGCTGAAGGGCAACCACCATCCCTGTATCTACGTGCTCGGAGGCACGAAGGTGGACGATTCGATTCGCGTGATACAGAACGTACTGTCCGGCGGCGGCGCGGACAGGGTGCTCGTGACCGGCGTTGTGGCAAACGTGTTCCTCGCAGCCAGCGGGGCGAACATCGGCAAATCCAATCTCTCGTTCATAGAAAAGCAGGGCTATCTCGGGGAGATACCGAAGGCAAAAGAAATCCTGGCAAAATTCGGGAAAAAGATAGGGCTGCCGACCGATGTTGCGATAAACCGCAACGACGAGCGCGTCGAGGAAAAAGTTAGCGATCTCAATACAGAGCTTCCCATACACGATATCGGGCTTGAGACCATCGTGGCGTTCACGGATGAGATACAGAAGGCGGACACTGTGATACTTAACGGTCCCGCAGGCGTGTTCGAGAAGGAGCGGTTCGCGCTCGGCACAGCCGAGATAGTGAAGGCAGGTACAAAATCCAGGTTTTCAGTGATAGGCGGCGGGCACATAGCAGCATCAGTTGAGCAGCTCGGCATCGAGGACAAGTTCTCGCATGTGAGCACAGGCGGCGGGGCGTGCATCGACTTCCTTGCTGGCGAGAAGCTGCCGGGAGTAGAGGCGCTGAGGGCTGCAGCAAAAAAGTACAGGTCCGGCAGGTCGAAGAGCGGTTGAGCGCAAACAATATCGATCACTATGCAAAAACACGGAGACAAAAAGGAGAACGGGAACAGGAGCATCGTTGACCAGAAGTGCCCCACCTGCGGATGCTGGATGAAGTCCCGGCAGGTTAAAAGCGAGCGGGGTATATGCACAATTACCTATTCATGCCCCGACTGCGGGCTGACTTACAGCGCAGACGGGTGAAGCTGTGTGGACTCTGGATGTTCTGAAACGGACCGACCCGCATGAGTTCGAGCTTCTGGTAGGCGAGCTTTTCAGGCAGATGGGATACACTACAGAGGTCACGGCGGGCTCTGGCGACGGCGGCAGGGACCTGCTCGTTGAGCTGTCGCAGTTCGGTCTCAGCCACAGGTGGATAGTCCAGGTAAAGCGCTACGAGGGCTCTGTCGGGGTCCGCGATGTCAGGGAATACTCAAGCCTGCGGGACCGCGATAAGGTGGACGGCGTGATAATCGTGACGACAGGCGTCTTCACAAAAGAGGCTGTGCAGGAGGCTTCGGGCTATAACGTGAAGCTCGTGGACGGCTTGCTGCTTGTGAGCATGCTGAACAAATACATGCCTGACAAGAGCCTGGCTGTGCCCCCGGCAGAAAGCACGGATGCCGGTGACCTGATACTGAAGCAGGGGGAGCATCCTCTGCTTACCGAGCGGGTGCGCATCGACGGTGAGAGCGCCGAGCTTGTGCTGACTGCCAGGAACATCTTCCTGCGCACCGAAGAGGGGCTTATCTTCAGGGACGTAAAAGTGCAGCGCATCGGCATTGAGGACGTCGTGGGGATGCACATGGAAGATGATGCGCTCGTCCTCATACAGGGCGGAAGGCAACTGAAGCTCTGCAGGCTGCGCTGCCGGGATGCGGATAATCTCCTGGATAATTTCGAAAAGGTCAGGTCTGCAAGACTGGGCGGGGAACGGCTGCTGCGCCTTGAGGGTGAGCGCGGGGATTACATCATTCTAACGAACAGGCGGCTTATATCGCTTGCGCGGGAAAGGCAGGATGCATTGAACCTTAGGTCGGTATCGCTGCTTGAAGCGGGTACGGAGGGCATCATTTTCAGGACCGGGAAACTGACAGTGCATACATCCGACGGCAAAAGCCATGTTTTACGTGTGGAGGATGCGGAGGGCTGGAAGCAGAGCGTCGAGAGCGCTGTACGGGCAGCCTGAGCTTGCTTTAATACATCAATAAGTTGAGTATTAATCTTACATACCTCTTGAGGAGATACGAGGTCTTCATCTTGGACTCACCGCTGTGCCTGTCAAGATACCTGAACGGGATTTCGTGGATTTTATAACCTTTATTTGAGAGGCGCACAAGTATCTCTGTAAGCACCTCGAATCCCTCACTCCGTATCGGCATCCGTATGATATCCTCGACCGCTTTTCTCCTGTAAGCCCGGTACCCGCTGGTTATGTCCTTAACCCTAACCCTGAAAAAAAACCTGAAAAAAAAGCTTGTGAACGAGCTCAGTGCCACGCGCCCTGCCGGCGATTCTGTCCCTCCTCCTCGAACCCACCGGGACGCGACCGAAACGTCGTTCTCCCTGGCGTCCCGTAACAGGTCTGGAATGATTTCCACCGGGTGTGAGCAGTCCGCATCCATCGTGACGACCACATCCCCCTTCGACTCTGCAAGACCTCGGAGGTACGATAACCCGTACCCGCGATTCTCTTTCCTGATAATCACTTTCACGTTGCCGTAAATGGCATTCAGTTCCTCTGCAACCCGTCCGGTGCCGTCGGGAGAGTCATCGTCCACGATTACGACCTCATGCCCGATGCCTGCCAGCCTGCTGTGAATACCCTTCACGAGTTCCGGCAGGTTGGCAGCTTCGTTGTACGTCGGCATTACAATTGAAACTGCAGGAGATTGCGGCATGTGTATGTCCCGGTCATCTGTGCCAAAGAATATTGGCTGCGGAAGAGCTTTTTTCTTTATGTGCATCCTTCGGATAAAAGTTTAACCGAATCGCCCGGTCATCGTGGTCATTTCATGTCCGTGAATACGAAGGCGATGAAGCCGAAAAACAAAAGGCTCCAGTAGCCTATCACACGGTTCAGGATAGCCACCGTGAGCCCAGCCTCCGCCTGAATCCCGATAATCGATAGTATCCCCACGATTGCGAACTCGACAGTCCCAAGACCTGCGGGCGTGAGGGGCAGCGCCGTAAGAAGAGCAGATGCCATGGCTGTAAAAACAGCAACCTGTAATGGGACGTCAAGCCCTGCTGATATAATCACAACGTATAGGCTTGCGCTTTCAAGGAGCCATATAATGAAGGTCAGGGATGCCACCCTCATGAACCCGGCTCCGATAGACGATGTCCCTGCCCTGAATTCCGAGAAATACGTCTCTATCCGTTCAGGCAGGCGCCCGAGGAGTATCCGGGATTTTATTATGAATATCAAAAGCGCTATCAAAATGACAATTAATGCGCCCATGACCAGGCTTGCATAAATCGCCTGCGGCAGGTGGGTGCCGAATATGGCAAAGCCTGAAATGCCGAACAGGAGCACGAGCGATACCACATCGAATACACGCTCGATAAATACCGTCCCGACCGATTTTGATATGCTAAGCCCGTAATTCTTTTTGCACAGGTATCCCCTGTACACGTCACCCAGCTTTGCAGGCACAAGGGTATTGGCGAACCATGACAGGAATATGATACCGGTCAGGGGGACAACGCCCTTCCTGAGCCCGATATTCTCAAGCAGAATCTTCCACCGCAGCCCTCGCAGCGGGAACGCAAGATAATAAATGAAAAACGCAAGCAGGTACAGCGGCAGGTTCACACGCGCCAGCGAATTGAGAAAATCTGCAAGGCTCACGCGCGAGAACAACAGATACAGGATCAGGAATGATACGATGAATGAGATAAGTGTCTTTACATTGAACACTTTATCTTTCAACCTGACCGCGCCCTGCTCTGGATTCATAGCCGATGCAAACTATGCTGCAAAATAAGTCATTGCTTTATTTTCCGCCATAGCTTTATTGCTTTTGTGCCTGCCTGGTTCAATATTGAGGTTCTTTTGCCAAATATCCTGACGTTATTTCTTATTATGGCTTCCCTGGGCTCTTCCGAATCAATGATTATCCCGGCCTTGCCGATTTCCCGGGCAAGATGCGCGTCGCTGCCTGCTGTTATCGATAGATTGTGCTGCGCTGCGAATTCAACCGCCTGCTCATTGCGGCTGTGGACAAGGCATCGTGAGTTAAATCCCTCAACCGCATCGATTAAGCTGACATCCTCTTCTGCAGGAAATAACGCATTTTTCCTGAACTCATCGAAGGGGTGGGGTATCACCACAATCCCATCCTGACCGCGGATATCAGCAACCACGTCATGCATGGAGCCAGGGGGTATCTCGTCGCTGAGAAAAAGACCCATGACCTCACCCTTATCTGTCAGGATCTCGGAACCCACAATGACGTCAAAATCGCCTGTCTCGAACTGCTTCGCCTTCATGCCGCCTTTTATTGTATTGTGGTCTGTTATCGCAACACCGCCAAGCCCCCGCTTTATGGCGAGCTTCACAATATCTTCTGGCTCAAGAATGCTGTCCCCTGAATACTTCGAGTGTATGTGGAGGTCGTATTTCACGAGACTGACATGATGCTACGGTGTATTGAACCTTCCCACAGATACTATCCTGTTCGCCTGCTTCTGCCTTCTATGTTCGCAAGATATGAATCAAGCTTCTTTCTTCCCAGGACCATTGCTGCAAGCATCAAAATTCCTGTGAAACTTAATGCTGCACCTATCCTGAAGGCAGCAGGGTCAAACCTGAATACTATGGTATCTGTGTCTCTTTCGATGACGTTCCCGACCAAATTCCCGACTGAACCCGCGTCTTTGCCATCCACCATCCATCCGGGATAATAGGATGTCTTCAGGACTGCAATGTCCCCTCTCCTGAACTTACCTGTTATGATAACCTCGTCAGGGGAAAACTTCTTGTACGATGGGTTTATGACCTCGTCATTCCTGACCACAAACGCATTGGGAAGGATATGCTCCGGGCGGTATACTGAAATATTGTTGACCTGAAAAGTGTACGCGGATAAGCTCTGCTGACCGTTATCCTGGCTGGCAGTGTCAACTAACCAGTCTGCAGTATAATATGTAATGTTACCAATGTTATAATAGGGAGCAGGCTGGTCCTTCAGGAAATATGAGTAGTAAGCCCGCATAGGGTGAAGCCCGTTCTGGATATACCAGTAGGTGAAGTCCATGTGCTGGAATGCCCATCCCGTGTCATAGACCCACATCTGGACGTTACCTGTGGGCATTTCTTTCATTCTTGCGATTATATCCTTCGCCGGGCTTGTGTCAAGCGAGGGATTCCCCTCTTTTATGTAACTAACATTCACCATTATCACAAGTAGCAGGTTGAGCAGCAGGATGATACCCGGCAAGTTCTTTTTCAAATTACTTCGGACTGTACTGTCCAGCGCGAATATGATTCCTGCGACTATCAAACCGATTACCAGGACCTTTGCCAGGATAAGTGGCTCAAGTACGTCAAAATTCTTTATACTTATCAGAAGCTGTATACCTATCGCAGAGCCAGACAACATCAGCAAATTCGAATATGTTGCCTGCTCCGTGTAGATGATGTAGAGCAGGCTGGCAACCAGGATGACTGATATTATCGACTCATACGATGGCGGTTTCTGGAACGGGAGCTCAAGAAATTTTACGAATATGATTACGAATATCCCGGATATGATTCTCTTTTTCTGGTCTGTACTTATGCCAAGCGGCTCCCGTCTTTCAATCGCCTCCCGGACATAGCCATAACCCGCCAGTGCGAGAAGCAGAACAATGGGTACTGCAGCACCAAGGATGCGCCCCGGGACCCTGAAGTTATCAAGCTGGGGCAGTAAATGTATAAACGAGAGCAGGGTATTCCCTCCATCCGCCCAGACAAAGGAAACCATCAGTGACAGATAGCCGGGGATTGCAAGCTTTCCAGGTCCTTTTATCATGCCGATGATGGCTAAGAAAGTCACAAACATGCCGATGAGCACATTACCTTCCCACCAGCCGTAGACACCGGTAATCGGGATACCAAAGACGTACGATGCGAGATTCGATTCGAATGACCCTCCTCCTGAAAAGGGGTCAATCGGGTCAATGCGTACTATGAACGGTGAGATTTGCATCATGGGTAGCAGCTTTATCGAGACCAGGAGCAGGAAAAGGATAGACCCGAGCATCAATGATACTGTCTTCTTAAGTTTCAGGTTGCCGTGAAGAAGATAATATGCAAGGAAAGTCAGTAAGACGATGGCTGCGAATATCACATAGTACATAAAGCCGGTAAAAAAGAGGATGGTCCATGACAGTGCGAATAATGTTATGTTTTTTGTGGTGTGTTCGGATTGCCAGGTCAGTTTAAGAAAATAATAATACACAAGAGGAGTCCAGGTCAGTGCAAAAAGAGGTCCCGGGTTGGTCAATCTTGAAAGTATCGCACCGGAAAAGGCGTATGTCAGGGAAAACACAAATAAAACGGCATCATTCTTTGTGATTGTTGTGCCAAGCTTATGAAAAGTGAGATATGACAGGAAGACGTGAAGCAGCAGGATCGAATTCATAAAATACGCATTCTTGAATATTAGATAGATCGGGAAAGAAAACGGATAGTATATGTCAAGGTAAGGGCTTGCAACATCCGGGAATCCGGTTACCCAGGCATTGTTCCACAGTGAAAAGATTTGATTCTGGTAAAACGAATAGTGGAGGATATACGCAAAAATATCGTGGTAGCCAGAAAGGAAACTTTTTTGACCATATAGCACAGAAGGGAATAGTATTAAAATACTTAATATTGCAATAATATCATAAACTATTGACCTGTTAAGGATGCGCTGGAATAGATTTTTATTTGTATCAGGAATGTTCGTCATAATGACCCCTTAATGCGGCACATTTGAATTGTTCCCAAAGCCTCAAACCGCTTAACTCTACTGCAATATCCGATATAAGCGTATCCTCCTGATATAGTCCTATTTACGTGTTATGACAATATTGTAAAATCCCATCGGGTTCTGGCAATCGATCTTTTCAAACCACCTGAGCAGGACCAGGGGCATTTTATTTGGCACCACAGACCCCATCGAGCACGAAGCGATTATTTTTAGCTTGCAGAGTCCGGCAAGCCGTTCTGTGTACTTTAATGAGAACTTCAGGGCGCCGCGTTCCTCANNGCACTATCGCTGAAAAGAGCGCCATCAGCGCGTTGTTCCGGTTTGGCTCTATCATCACCACATATCTCCGGCTGATGCGCTTCATCTCATCAACGGCTCTCACAGGATCTTCAAGGTGGTGGAGCAGGTTCGAGCATACAACAATATCGAATGTGCAGTCCTTAAAAGGCAGTGACAGCGCAGAGCCCTGCACAGGAAACTTGCTGGGATTCACTGCTAACAGGTGTCTCGAATAATCCAGGGCAACCGTATCGGCAATTGCAGATAAATAGTATGTGAAAAAGCCGTTCCCGCATCCTACATCAAGCACGCTCGGATATTCAGAAAAATCTATATGTTTCTGGATATACTGTATCTTTGGAACTGCAAAAGCCCTGACAGCAGGGTGCGTCGGAGACCTCGTATTGATTCTTTGCTCTGAATATGATATCTGGGACTCGATTTTCATATTTTTCCGATGTCCTGCAACAGCATCCGATGCCGGATGTCATCTCCTGAATTGCCGGTTAAGAATCATGTCTGCGAGGAACCCGAACAGCAGCAGCTGGATCCCGAGAGATACGATAATTATAGAAAGAATCAGCATAAAAGTGTGTCCTGTCTGGTACAGNNTAATTATTCCTATCAGGAGAGAAAATAAGCCTATGCTGCCGAAAATCCGCATGGGGTCATAATCCCTTACTATCCGCACTATGGTGTTGAAAAATCGATACCCGTCGCTGAATGCCCTGAGTTTCGATTCCCCCGACCGTTCATGATATTCTATCGGGATTTCCCCGTATTTAAGCCCTATCATGACAGACTTCACTGTCATCTCAGGGGTCAGGTCCATATTATCGGATAAGGGATAGAGCCTTTCCAGGATATCCTTTTTAAAAATGCGAAAACCGGTAGCAGAATCCGTGACCTTCGCCCTGGTGAGCCATCTGACAAGGAATGAGAGGACGCGGTTCCCGAATTTCCTGTGTAGGGGCATCCTGGATTTTGCGCCTGCAAACCTGGACGCCACAACAATATCAGAGCCGCTATTCACAAGTTCGGCGTATAACCTGCCCAATTCAGAGGGGGGATACGTCCCGTCAGCGTCCAGGAACGCTATTATACTCCCCCTGGCTGCCCTGAACCCGGATTTAAGCGCAGCCCCATAACCGCGATTCACATAGTGGCTGACAACTTTTGCCCCTGCTCTGGCAGCCTCATCCGCAGTACGGTCTTTGCTGCCATCGTCCACAACAATGATTTCAACGCTCTTCCCATCTATCTCTCCCGGTATCGCCCCAACTACTTTACCGATACTTCGCTCTTCTNNCTAAGTGCAGGAATTATTATGGATACCGTATCATCATCAATCAATGGAATGTCGTTTTGGGCTTTCTCGTTCATTTTATAATTTCCTGTATTCTTAAATGGTTTCCTCTTGTTCCTTTTCACTTATGAATCTTTCCATGATGTATTAGCAGTGCAGTATCAGCAGGGATTCCGAGATCACGGCATTTGTATGCAGACTACTATTCAGTCACCCACAAGCCCTCTTTCCCTGAGCTCATCATATGCCGCATCCGACTTATCACTGGCATCCTGTGTCATCCCCCAGTCAACAAGCTCTGCCATGCCTTCCCCGAATGAAACTTTCGGGGCATAACCGAGTTTTTTTATCCGGGTTATGTCAGCATAGCAGTGCCTCACGTCCCCTGCCCTGTATTTGTTCGTGACATGGGGTTCCAGGTTCTTTTGATATAGTCCTGACAGGGTCTTCGCGATGCCCAGTATTGAGACTGGCTTTCCTGTGCCCACATTGAAGACGTTATAATCCGCTTTTGCGTTTTCCATTACGAGTATATTCGCCTGCACTATGTCATGCACTGAAACGAAATCCCTTGTCTGCAAGCCGTCCTCAAATACCATAGGGGGCGTACCGTTCTTTATGCGCGACGCGAATATGGCGCACACCCCGGTGTATGGATTCGAGAGCGCCTGCCTCGGTCCGTAGATATTGAAGTAGCGTAGGGCGACTGTGGGTATGCCATAGGCTCTTCCCACAACAAGGCACATCTCATCCTGGTCCCTCTTGGATATCGCGTAAACCGAAGTCGGCTGAAGTGCCTTGTTCTCGTCTGTTGGCACAGGTACAAGTGCACTCGCGCATTCCGGGCATTGCAGTTCCCATATCCTGCGTTTGAGCTGTCCGTCCGACCTGAGCTTCGGATGCGTATCCCCGCATTGAGGGCACCTGTATTTGCCCTCGCCGTATATCGACATGGACGAGGCTACTATCAGCTTTTTTACATCATGCTCCTTGCTGGCAAGGAGGTCCAGGAGCCCTGCTGTGCCGAGGGTGTTCACATCCATGTACTTACTTATCTGGTACATGGACTGCCCGACCCCGACCATGGCAGCTTGGTGGAATATGATGTCTGCCTCGGATACCTGTTCCGCCAGAATCTTCTCGTCGCGGATATCAGCATTGACGTAAGTTGCCCCTTCATTAAGGTAGCCGGGTTCTCCTGTGTGCACCTGGGGCTCGAAATTATCATAAACTGTTACATCATGTCCAATGGAAACAAGTGCATCTGTAAGGTGGGAGCCCACAAAACCCGCCCCGCCTGTAACCAGAATCTTCATTTTGCCGCCATTCGTCTGCCTAATGCAGCTTTACCTTATTTAGCTGCCGCCTGGAATATGTATATCCCTTCATTATCCTGGTAAGCCGGCGCAGCATTCTTGCTGAGCCATCCCAGTACTGCTTCCTGCTGTTGGTTATCCTGTGTGAAGTCGGGTGAGAATACATACCATACTTTCTTGCCTCCCGCACCCGATGCTATCCTGACAAGCCCGGCGGTCGAGTATCCGCCGAGAGGTATAACTGAACGGTTATAATATCCCTGGAGAAGTGAATTCCCCGGGATTTCAACCACAAGGTCGCCCTGTCCTGCTGTGGTTTCAAGGTAATGAGCCGCTTCACGCCATTTCTTGGGCTTGAATATATAAATGCCGTTGAACGCGGTCATGACATTGGTGTTGGCGCCAAGCCACCTGATTACAGAGCCGCTGTGGTCAGCCGCATTTATGTCCCATGTCATGATGAACAGAATACTGTTATCTTTTGACCTTTTTGTAACATCATCCATACCGTTTGCATTGTACTCTGACGGGGAGGTGACTATAGTGCCGTACGTGCCGTTATCGTAGTAGTACCTGAGAGGTCTTTCGATATAGCTTGGTAGCATTATAAGTGCGCTACCCTGCGGCATCTCAGCCGATGCCAGATATTTTCCTGCGCTTCTCCAGTCCTCTTTTTGCGGCGTAGAATAGTAATTCTGGAGCGGCGTATAGCTCAGGACCGCAAATAGCAGTATGAACAGGGATACAACTGCTAACTGGTTGTTCCGGTTGTCCTTATTTCGTTCTTTCGGGAATATGAATCCAGCTACCCCCGCCGCGCCCCTTGATATCACAAGCAGGTACACAGGCAGCAGGAAGAGGATGTAGCGCGGGTGGAACGGCATGATGGCTGCGAGCGTATAGCTTGCGGATACAGGGACAATCAGGAAGATGGCAAGCAGTATCGCTATGTTCCTCTGCCTTATGAAGGCAGCAACAAGACCCAGGAAGAGCAGGACTGCGAACAGGTAGAAAACAATTGAACCAGTGCTGATATTGAACTGCCCCATTATCTCAGGCACCATGCCGAGTGACTGCTGCATGCCCCAGCCTGGTGCGCTTGATGTGCGCGAAGCTGCCTGGTCAAGGAACGGGATGAGCAGCGGGGACAATAATACGAGCAGCAGTACCATGCTGCCTGCGAATATCAAAATGCTTTTGTCCTCTTTTAGCAATCCCAGCCCTTTCCTTTGCAATTCAAGGGCTTTGATGACAATGAAATACAGTCCTTCAGCCACGAATACGAAAACCACGTAGTAGTGCGTGTAGAATGCAAGAGCGGAGAACAATATAAAAAGTGCCCAGTCGCGTCTCTTCCCATCTGTAAGTGCGATGTAGAAGTAATATAGCGATGCAAGCGCCAGCAGCGTAACTAATGCGTATGGTCGCGCCTCCTGCGAATAGAAAAGATGCATGGGGGAGACCGCAAGCAGGAATGCAGCTACGAGTCCCTCGTTTTTCCCGAAGAACCTCTCGCCTGCGAAATACAAGAGCGGGATTGTGAGTATCCCCGCGACAGCTGACGGCAGTCGCATGAGGAATTCCGAGTCGCCGATGGCGTGCAAGAAATACAGGATGAAGAAATGCAGGGGCGGGAACATCTCTGCGATGGCGTTATCCCATACCTGTCCAACCGTCCCAGCCTTCGACAGGGATATGCTGTACGCCTCATCCAGCCAAACGCTTTCAAAGTCCAGATGATATAGTCGCAGAATTGTGCCAAGTATGATTATCAGTGCAAGTATCCTGAGTTCAATTTTGTCCATACCGCGCATGAGAGCGTTGAGCGTGTTGCTCGAATCAGTTTTCATCTAACCCCATTACAAGAGGGATTATATAAAACATTATCGGAACCTGAAAATTGTTCAACTATTTTCATTCACCGCCCGAGGCGCGCGCGTACTGCTGCCACGATGAGCGGTAACGTAATCGTTGCGTCAGAATACACTGTGACCGACTTCGCCTCAGCCCCCACCTTGCCCCATGAGCGAGCCTCATCAAGCGTGGCGCCGCTCAGTCCACCCGGCTCGGGTCTGTCCATTGTAAGCTGTATCGCGTAGTCGAACTCTTTCGGGGTGACAAGCATAGCCTGGAAAATGAAGTTCTTGGGTACGCCGCCACCGACTATGAACGCGCCCGTCCGTTTTGCCTCGAAACACAGGTCTATGAATTCCCTCATGTCAGCTATCGCGTCCAGCTGCAAGGGCTGCTTCTGGGCATAGAGCCATGCCTGCAGCCCGATGATAGAGTCAGCAAGCGCAGGGCAGTACACAGGCACGCCTCTTTCATAGGCGCTCCTGAGGATGGAATCTCCGTCATCGATATGTCCGCCTATCCTGGACAGGAGCTCACGGATGGAGAGCCGCTCTTTCCCTAGCCCGCTGAATACCGACTGCATCTTTTCCTCAAATGCTGTGAAGTGATGCTCAGGCAGGAATACATCATATATCCTGTTGACGCCGTCTGCCCTGAGTGCAACATCATCGACATCCGGAGTTCCCCGAAAGTGCCTGAGCCCGAGCGATTCTATGATGTCGTGTACCAGGTTCGCGCCCGTGGTTACCAGGACATCGATGTACCCGTCGCGCAATAGCTCGCTCACGATGCTCCTCATACCCGCAGGCACCATTGCACCAGCCAGCCCGAAGAACTTCGTGCAGTCCGTGTCCCTCACCATTTCCTCGTAGATATCCGCAGCGCTTGCAAGCCTTCCCGCGCCAAACGCGCAGCCAGACATGGCGCCTACAAGCTCGTCCGCGCTCATGCTGTGGTTAAGCCTTGCATGCTCGACCCGCTCTGTAAGTTTCATCAGGCAGCAATATCGTGCAAAGGCTGATAAATGTATATGTACAGTGTAACCTGTGATGTACCAGTATGTTGAACAGATGGTTGGGTTTTCAAGGGCTGCATTCGAGCAGGCGTATTCGCAGTGCCTGGGCGCAGGAGATACGTCGCCTGAAAGTAAGCTCACCCTGCAGGCATACGACAGGATGAAGGAGCTCGAATCCCGCGGCGAGAAAATAGACTTCGTTATCGTGAGCGGCGGAAAGATTATAATGCTTTATGGAAGCTGCAGGTATGAAGTCATATCTGGGAAGCCTTAATCCTTGTGTTCGTTTTGATTATGCAACCGGTTACATCATCCAGAAAGCCTAAAATAAGCCCAGCGCATCTTAGGCATGATGCTTCGTGATATTGCAGGGGAAATCCTGGAATTCGAGGGTGTCACACGAAAGAAGCCCATAGCAAATGTGCTTGACGTGTTCAGATCCGTGAGCTCTGAATATGCCAATGTCGTGGTGGACTTCGGGGATGATGCAGCCGCGATAGACATCGGAGGTGACGACCTGATACTGTTCGCAGCCGACGGCATCTGGGACCGCCTTGTAAAGGCAAGCCCTTACCACTCAGGCTATGTTTCCGTGCTCGTGAACGTGAACGACATCGCAGCCATGGGCGGGCATCCTGTCGCAATGGTCAACGTGCTGTCAACAGACAATGATGCCATCTGCAACGAGATGCTCCGGGGCATGCGTGACGGTGTTGCAAAGTTCGGGGTTCCCATGGTTGGAGGGCACCTGCACCCTGACACTCCATACGCCTCGCTTGCGGTTGCTATCATAGGGACCGTGAAAAAGGACTGCATCATACGAAGCGACACCGCTCGCAGCGGGGATGTCATAATCATGGCAATCGACCTTGACGGCAGGATAGGTAAAAATTCGCCGTACAGCTTTGACTCGACCACCCATAAATCTCCTGCGCATGTGCGGGCGCTCTACAGGGTGATGGAAGTGATAGGTGAGCGAAAACTTGCCACAGCAGGCAAGGACATCAGCAACCCGGGCTCGCTCGGCACACTCGGCATGCTGCTTGAGACAAGCGGAAANNATGCTGCTTGAGACAAGCGGCGTGGGGGCAAGCGTGGAGATTGACAGGATTCCCGCGCCTGCGGATGTGGATTTCGTCCAGTGGCTCAAGGTGCATCCCGGCACGGGTTTCGTTGTCACCGTAAAGCCGGAGAACCGGGACGAATGCATCAGGCTGTTCAATGACGCAGGGTACACTGTGAGCGCGGTCGGGGAAATCAACGACAGCTTGGCGCTGGACATCGTGAGGGGTGACGAGCGGGTCACGCTCTTCGATTTCAAAAAAGATTCAGTGACCGGGATAGCCCACGATAAGCTATAGCCTGGAGCCCCGTGCCCCGTCCAGCAGCCACTTTATGAACTTAATTGACGGATATTCGTGTATGGTTGTGACTGTAATGAGACCCTGCCCGTGGCATAGGACTGCCAGCACGGTTTCGCCTGTGCCGTCAGTGAGCACAG
>DUGO01000123.1 GCA_013331375.1 Candidatus Methanoperedentaceae archaeon
GTGGCAAAGGTGCCAACCTCAATCCACGTTGTCGCAGCCGGCGCAGCATGAATGCGCCTGCGCTCATAGACTCATACGGGCGTGAGGTGAGGGGTCTCCGGATCTCGATCACCTCGCGCTGCAACCTTAACTGCATATACTGCCACAGGGAGGGCGAGATACACGGCGGGGAGATACCGGTTCGCACCGTGGCAGACGTCGTAGAGGCTGCCGCGGGTTTTAATGCCAGGAAGGTAAAGTTCTCAGGCGGAGAGCCGCTTTTGCGCCCCGATTTCGAAGACATGCTCGCTTCACTTCCGGAAATTGACGATGTCTCAGCCACAACGAACGGTGTGCTGCTCGCAAAAAGGGCAGGGCGGCTTGCGGCAAGCGGTCTTAACAGGGTGAACGTGAGCCTCCCGTCGCTTGTTCCAGCACGTTACCGCAGCGTCACGGGACATGATGCGCTGGACAAAGTGCTTGAGGGCATAAGCTCTGCCGTCGATGCCGGGCTTGTACCTGTGAAGCTCAACATGGTGCTCCTTAAGGGCATCAACGACACCGAGATTTTAAAGATGCTTGATTTTGTGCGCAGGCGGGAAAACGTCATCCTGCAGCTCATCGAGCTCATGGATTCAGGCAGGCTGCCGCACTTGCGGGTTGATATTGATAAGGTGGAGCGGATGCTTGAGTCTGCGGCTTCGAAGATAGAGGAGAGGGCGATGCACAGGCGCAGGAAGTATTTCATCGACGGCGCAGAGGTGGAGCTTGTAAGACCCGTGGACAACTCGCGCTTCTGCGCAAACTGCACGCGGCTGCGCGTGACCTCAGACGGGAAGCTCAAGCCGTGCCTTTTCAGGAACGACAACCTTNNGGGAAGGATGAGATAAAGAGGCGGCTTGAGCTTGCAGTACAGCTGCGGGAGCCCTTCTACAGGGCGAGGGAATAGTGCGGCAGCTCATGAATTCGTCACCCGTTCAGTTCTTTTTCCACAGGGCGATGATGCCTGCTATCAGCTGGAAGAATCCCACTATCAACCCTGCGCTTATATCAATGCCTGCGATGCCGAAGATAAGGCTTATGATGCCTCGAATGTCCGTGTCCTCCTGAATATCAGGAATACGAGTGGAATTATCCCGATTGCAGAGCCGAGCAAGAGGATCGCGCAAAAACGATTATGAAGATGAGTTCCCCGAGGCTCTGCGCAGCCCCTGCGCCAAGCAGAAGCAGGATGCCGAGCCCTGCCTGGATAGCAATGCCTGCAAGAGTGAAATACCAGCTTTTCAGTTTCGTGGATACCCGGGCGTTTTTGTTTTCCTTGCTATGAGTACATGGGATTGAACGACGTGCGGAGCGCAGCAAGCATCTGCTCAATGAAGAATTCAGGCGGCTGCGCACCTGTGAAAGAAGTATCCTCGTTGATTACGACCTTGGGCGTGCCCATGACGCTGTACTTCTGCGCGAGATAAACGAACTCGGAAATCTCAACGACATCAGTGCGAATGTTTGTGTTCTCTATGGCGAGCTGGTGAGAGGTGCGGATTGCTGCTGGGCAGTAGGGGCATGTGGGGGATACGAACACCTGTATGTGGACCGGCTTCTTTATCTCTGCAAGTCTGGCCTTCACGGTCGCTGGAAGGGTTGTGGCACCGCGCGAGACATCGATAATGTCATCCACGAGCACAGGCAGCTCGAACCCCGCAGGGACGCCGTAGTAACGTATGCCGTAATCCTTTTTCCCCGTGATTGCGATTGCAGGTATTTTGTTTACCCTGAGTCTCTTCGCCTCTCCCGCATCCTTCACGAAATCAAGCACTTTAGCCTCAATGAGCGGCGAGGCGGCTGCAATGTCAAGCACGAGCTCCCTGGTTTCCTTGCAAAACCTGCATTCGAATTCCTGGGTAAAGGTGATGAGCGATACTTTGTCGGTAAGACCCTCGAACTTCTTCTTCAAGAGCACCTTTGCATTATCGGATAACATAACCTTCCCTGAAAACCTCTCACTGCACGGTCTCAAGCAGCTTGCGTATCCGCTCCAGCAGCCGCTTCATATCCTTGAGCTCGGAGAGCATCATGTAATTGAGGTACAGCACCGCCATCCCGAGAATTATTATGACAGCTATCAGGGTGATATATGCCCACTGTGAAGTCGAATCCGTGTACCAGTCCATCATTCCCATAAGCTCACCTGAGTTCCCTTAACTTATCTAATGATACTACTACTTCAAAATGCTTTGCCTTATAATATTTCTTGGTGTACGGCGGCTCATCGAAATGGCGCACTTCACCCTCAACGAGTCCAGCGTTCTCAAGCTTTTTCAGGTGAAGGTACAGAAGCGGGCGGGATATGCCCACCTCATCCGCAAGCTCGGACACGTACCGCTCACCGTGGGCGAGCACTGCCATTATGCCGAGGCTGTATTCGTTGCCGAGTGCATCAAGTATCCTTGCGAGCCTCTCAACATCACCTTTCATCGATTCTCATCAGGAGAGCATGCGTAATATATATTCCGAAATATCAGAAATAAAAATACAGCGGTGATAGAAGTTCTCAGACTCCCATCATGCCGCTGCCCATCATACCTGAGCCCATCATTCCGCGACCCGAGCCGCCCATCATGCCACCGCCGTTCATCATGCCGCAGGCATGACCGCCGGCTGCACTATTCGCATTCTGCATCGGGCACACTGCATTGCCGTTCTCGTTCTGGTTCTGCACGCCGTTCATGTGCGGGCAGCTGGCATCGTTCGCAGTATCACCGGTCATGTGGGGACAGTTGGCGTTTGCTGCGGTATTGCCCGCGGGTGTCCCGTTCGTGCCGCTTCCGAGTGCGGCTGCCGCTACCCCTATGACGCCGACCACTGCAAATGCGACCAGGATGTATGTTACATATTTGTGCATATTTTTCACCTCATTGCATTGCTATTTATTTTCGTATTGCGCTTTATGGTGTAAGTTTTACTTACATATGGTATGTTGCATTACATACTTATAAAGATGGTGGTCGGATACAACATCTTAATAATTACTTTAATGTTTATAAGCACACATATATTTAGCCCACAGGTCATAGGTGCTGAGCATGGAGCACCTCGCTGCCATAGCTCTCGTATTCCTCATTGCGCTACTCTCCTCGCTGCTCGGGCTGGGCGGAGCCATACTCTATGTGCCGACGTTCTACTGGCTTGGGATGGACATACGCTCCGTTGTCCCGCTCTCGCTCCTGCTCAATGCCGCGACGTCGCTTTCCGCATCAAGGATTTTTCTTCAAAAGGGCATGGTCGAGCTGCGCACCGCCGCACCCCTGCTTGCAGCCTCACTGGCTGGGGCGCCTGCGGGAGCCTACATCATGACGCTCGTGGATGCGGGTACGGTCGTGCTGGTGTTTTCGGTCATGCTGCTTATAGGCGGCGTAAGGATGATAGTCCTCGGCGAGCTGCCCCGTGTGATAGGCGAGAGCAGCAGGCTGTGGTATTTTTTGTTTTTCGGGTTCCTTGCTGGCGTGATGGCAGGGCTCACCGGGCTCGGGGGAGGCACGTACTTCGTGCCACTTCTCATGCTCTCGGGACTGGACACAAAGAAGGCTTCAGCCACCTCGATGGTGCTCGTCATGTTCGTCTCGATTGTGGGATTCGCATCGCATGCTGGCAGCTTTTCGTTCGAGCCGGTATTCATCGTCTATGCGGCTGGCGCCTTTGCGGGTGCACTGGCAGGCTCACGCGTAGTGTTTGACAGGATTCCGGCAGCAGCAATACGGAAGGCTTTCGGCGTCCTTCTCAGTGCGGTCGCCCTGAAGCTCTTCTTCTGAGTTGCCTGATAACAAGTATTAATATCTATCACTCCACTAAAACGGGCTCTTCATGCCAGGAAATCTACCGCACGGCGGGCATCTCGTAAACAGGGTACTCTCGGGCAACAGGAGAGCGCGGCTGCTCGAAGAGGCATCAGGTCTAAAGAATATCACAATCAGCGACGACCTTTCAAGGGACATTGAGAACATCGCGAACGGCGTGTTCAGCCCTCTTGAAGGCTTCGTATGCAAGGAAGACTACGATGAGATACTGTACAGGAAGAGGCTGGCGAACGGGCTGCCGTGGACGATTCCAATCGTGCTTGACGTATCATCCGAAGATGCGGCTGAGATTGAAGAGGGCGACGATATAATTTTGAGGAGTTCCCAGCCTGCAGCCGTAATGCATGTAGAGGAGAAATACGGGTATGACAGGAGGGCAATGGCAGAGCAGGTATTCGGGACGAACGACAGGGCGCATCCGGGCGTCGCAAAGACGTACGGCATGAAAGAGGTGCTCCTTGGCGGCAAGATAGAACTGCTCAACGAAATAAAAACTCCTTATTACAGGTACGCGCTCAAGCCAGCCGAGACGCGCGCGCTTTTCAGGGAGAAGGGCTGGAAAACCGTCGTTGGGTTCCAGACACGGAACGTGGCGCACCTCGGGCACGAGTACCTGCAAAAAACAGCGCTCACGTTTGCAGACGGTCTTTACATAAACCCCGTCATAGGCAAGAAGAAGAAAGGGGATTTCAAGGACGAGGTCATCCTTGAGTCATACGAAGTTCTCATTGATAACTACTATCCCAAGGACCGCGTGGTGCTGGGCATATTCCAGACCGAGATGCGGTATGCAGGTCCGCGGGAAGCCATCTTCCATGCGCTTGTGAGAAAGAATTTCGGATGTACCCACTTCATAGTGGGCAGGGACCATGCCGGGGTGGGCAGCTATTACCATCCGTATGCAGCCCATGAGATATTCGGGGAGTTCGATGACCTGGGCATCGAGCCCATGTTCTTCAAAGCATTCTACCACTGCACTAAATGCGCAGCCATAACAAATGAAAAGGTCTGCCCGCACGAGCCCAATAACCGGGTGGACTTCAGCGGCACGAAGATGCGTGCCCTGCTCGAGCGCGGGGAGAAACCTGCGGCTGATTCCATGAGACCCGAAGTGGCAGACGTGCTGCTGCGGTACAGGAATCCGTTCGTGGAATGATTCAATCTTCCAGTATGACTTCCTCGACGTGGGCGCCTTCCATGTGCCTTGTGAACATGGAGAGCCACAGCGCCTGGTAGCAGTGGAGTGCCTCACCAGAATTGGGATACGCGGATTCTGTCAGGTACTTTTCCGGGGGGTCCTCGCTTATCGAGTCGCAAACAAACATCTGGAGATCCCCGTTCTCTCCGTACGCAATACGCATTTTTTCACTTGCGCATCCCATGTAAACATCCTTCTGGAGCGCCGCCATATATCTTGGCATGGATTTCATCATATTTTACCTCACCCCGTTTTGGCTGCGCTATTTGTTGTTTTTGCAGCTCAGATAATGGTATACCGCTTTTGACAGTGCGTCTTTTATGAACAGTTCCCCGGTCTTGCGCTTGAGAGCCATCACATCCTTCTCAGGCAGGACAGATTGAACATGCATCAAACGGACAATCTCTGTTCTTGTCATCATTATCATGATAATCATTATTTCTCACGCAGATAAACCTTTCGGTTCGTTTCAGCAGCATTTTATTATAATGACATTGCATAGTAGCAGGCGATGGGAACGGACGGCAGGGGCAATCCCTGCAAGAAATTTCATATAAAGCCTGAAATCCGCGTGCTCGGCATAGACGATTCCGCAATTCTTGATGAGAGGGTGCTGCTTGTGGGATGCGTGTTCAGGGGTGGGGAATGGCTGGACGGCGTACTGAGCGCGTATGTTTCCAGGGACGGGCTTGAGGCAACGGAGGTAATCATCGGGATGATCAAAGGCACGAAGCATTTCGGGCAGGTTCGGCTGCTCATGCTGGATGGCATTACCTATGCGGGTTTCAATACGGTCGATGTCGCGAGCCTTTACCAGAAAACGGGGCTTCCCATAATCGTTGTCATGCGGGCGTACCCTGACTTCGGGAGCATCAGGGCAGCGCTTCGCCATCTTGACCGCGCGGATGAGCGCTGGGATATGATCCGGGCTGCAGGGGAGATAAAACCGGTAACCACACGCGAGCCCGATAATCCGGTGTTCATCCAGTACATAGGCATATGCATTGAGGAGGCGGGTGAGGTCGTGAGAATGACATCCACAAGGAGCAACATACCCGAGCCCCTTCGCGTGGCGCACCTTATTGCAGGCGGGATAGTGCTCGGGGAGTCATCAGGCAAGGCATGACACCCACTGAAGGGAACTGAAAATATTATATAGGTTCAAAACAAAAATCGAATCGATGCAGGAAGTGTACACGAAGGTAAAGAGGGCAGCAACCAGCCTCCTGCTCCCCATCAGCAGGCACAGGAG
>DUGO01000030.1 GCA_013331375.1 Candidatus Methanoperedentaceae archaeon
ACCCTCAACGCTGTACAGGTCGGGTCGGTTCGGGAAAAACTCAATATCAACATGGTCTTCCTCGATGCGCTCGATATCGCAGCCCATCATCGGGATGCGCCTGAGTATCGTATCCTTATCCGCACCAGTGAGCGCCGCAAGGTCATCGTAGTTGAGGGTTATAACCGGCATGCAGTCTCCTTTCAGGCTTTACTCGTTGCAGGAATGATATAAATTTATGCAATTTCACTTTTCCAGGGCAGCCTGGACCATGCCGCCGCGCACCACTCTGCTCACCCCGCCGGATTTTTCGACCCGTATCACGTGCCCGTATCTCTCGTTGAACGTGTCGTCATGGGATATCACGAATACCTGGCTGAAACCGCGGATGCCCAGGATCTGCCCTGACAAATTCTCCCGCCTGATGTCGTCCATGTTTGCAGTCGGCTCATCAAGGAATACGATATCCGAGTTCGCAAGTATCTTCAGGAGCGCAAGCCTCACTGCGAGCGCAGCACCCATCTTCTCCCCGCCGCTCAACTGGTAGAAATTCTTCTCCTGTCCGCCCTCTGTGACGGTGATGCCGTAATCCTCGCCCCACCTGAGCTCCTGCGAGAAGTCATCCATGATAGAGCAGAAAAGGCTGCCGGCCTGGGCGCCGATTTCGGTTACGTACTCAAGAGCAACATACGCAGCAGCATTTTTCACTGTCTCCCGCAGGAATCCGGCATACTCCACGAACCTGTTTTCCCGGTCGCGCTCTGACTCGAGGTCTTTAATCTTTGCAAGATAGCCGTCCATCACCGATATCTCGGAGTCAAGAATCTGCTTCTGGCGCTCCTTCTCGGAAACCAGGGAACCCGTGCTGCTAACAGCCGCACCCAGCTCTTCGCATGCGCGCTCCGCCCTCGCAAGCGCTTCTTCGCTGAAGCTGCTGCGTATTTCAGAAAGTGCTCCATGCTTATCCCCGAGCTTTGCAGTCTCATCCGCAATCAGCCCTGAGAGGCGCTCGCATTCATCCCTGTGCTCTGCCATTCTTGCAGCCGCAGGCTGGTTCTGGAGGTGCCTCTTATAGTTGGGCTCAAGCGCTGACATCTTTTTTCTGGTATCCGTAATGTCCAGGTCAAGAGAGGAAAATTTTTCCAGCCCGGCGCGCAATCCAGCCGCAGCGAGCTCCTTTTCAGGAAAAGATTCCAGTTGCTTTTTAAGCCTTCCGATTTCTTCGCGCCACTGTGCTATGAGTGCGTCAAGCATTTTCGCCCTGCCTGCCGGGTCTGAAAGCGCATGCAGCCTGGCGTCCAGCTCGCGCAGCGCTGCATCAACTTCTTTTGATTTTGCCTCTTCCTCGCGAAGACGTTCCCTGAAATAAGCTGAAAAATCGGATACAGAGCCGCACCTGACGCCTTTCATTACGGGACAGAGGTTCGAAGTGCCAGCCTCGCCCATTCTCGCCTTTATGTCGCTCAACTCTTTCCTGACCGCCGCCTGCTCTGCCTTTTTTTCCAGTATCTGTGCCCCTAGTTTGGCCTGCTCTGCCATACCGGTACCGAGTGCCTTCATCTCATCTTCGTTTTTCTGAATATCGTTCGTGAGCTTCGCTATACGGGTGCGCCTTTCGCCAAGCAGTGCAAGTTCTTTCTCAGCCCCTGCCAGCCTTTCGCGGATTGAGTCGCGCTCTTTGCGCCCGGCTTCGAATGCATCGAGCCGAGCACGCGCTTTTTCGTATGCCTCCTTATCCGGTGCAAGCTGTGAGACTATCTGCGCGGACGCATCCGATTTAGCAAGCTCTGCTTCCGCAGTCCTGAGCTGGCGGGACAACCCGGTTATCCGCTCCTCGATTCGCCTGCATTCTCCCTCGATCAGTGCCATGTCTTGCTTACGCTTTTTCAGGCTGTCGCGCACGGCTTTTTCTTTCGAAAGTTTCCGGCTGCTCTCTTCCAGGTTTTTCCTCAACTCAGTGATTTTAATCGAAAGCGCATCTCTTTCGGATTTCTTCCGGTCATAGCTTTCTGCCCGGATTTTTAGCTCGCCGATCTCTTTTTCAAGCCCCTCGATTTTCGCATCAATGAGCTTGGCAGGTTCAAGCAGGTTTTCGTATGCCATCCTGTACTCATCCACCCGCAGCATCTCGTCGAACGTCTTTTTCCTTTTCGAAGGTATCTCCTGGAAAGCAGCCGTGAACAGCCCCTGCGGCACACCAACCGCATTTTCAAAGACTTTCCTTAGCTCATCGCCTCCTGAGACTCCGGGGACGAGGTTATCGATTATCCAGTCAATCACATCTTTTTTCCCTGTGATATGCAGTCCGTTACCCCTGGCGCTGTACTCTGAAGACGTCCCCATTTTCCTTGTTATCCTGTAGGGTTTCCCGTCGTTTGAGATTACATCCACAGCCACAAGACCCGATTTTTCTCCCCGCCTCAAAAAGTCGCTTTCCTTATACGGGAGAGAATCGAACAGTGCGAACCCGATAGCCTCGAGGATAGTGGTCTTGCCGTGACCGTTCTCTCCGCTTATGCCGTTTACCCCTTCCCTGAACTCAATGGTCTCCTGCTTGTAGGATTTCACGTTCCGCAGCTCAACGCGCTGAATCAGCATCGGTCACCCTGAATCCTCTCGAAGGATTCTCTCATTTTTTTCACTATGCCAGCCGCAGCTGCGCCGCCAGCAGCCAGCTTTTTTACGTCTATGAGCGTCCGGGCGACGTCATCAACCTGCTGCCTGTACCTGCTGTCCTTCCTGACCATGTCGGAGAGCACCCGGAGCTCTATCTGCTCCCGCGAAAGCCCGCCGATATCTCCCCTGTTCATAGCATAATCCGAATCCGTCCTCTGCACCCGCACTTCATTGTAGATGGGCGAATACCGGGTTTCTAACAGGTTTTTTATCGCATCTACCGGGATATCACCCTTACCGAAGTTCAGGTTCCCGAAAAGCGTGAGCTCAACCATAGGCTTCATGTCCGCGCCNNAGCATGGTTTTTACTGCTGCAAGCACATCATCCGGCTTCTCAAGACGGCTGATGTCCAGCGACAAGCGGAGCAGCTGCCGCGTTTCGGGGCAGACAAGACTTGCGCCGCGGTCCGTGACGTGGTAAAATCCCTTGTCGAAGCCGCACTCTGATGATGAGAGTATCTCTGGTGCGCCCCCGTTGAACACCCAGTTGTCAATCGAGTAGCTCATGTGATAGTGCCCGAGCGCCAGGTAGTCGACGACGCCCCGGAGAGGTGATAGTGCGCTGTACGGCACCTCGCCGCCCATCCTGACCTTCTGCCCCTCCATACCGAAATGCATCATGAGAATCGTATATTTTTTCCCGAGCCTCCGGTTTATGGCTGATATCTCATCTGCAATCCGGGGGATGTGATACAGAGTGGACGCGCCGAGATATTTTACCCCGAAAATCCGTACGTCACCCACCTCAGCATAGTCGCCCATCAGCTCGATGCCGTTATCTTTTTTCAGCTTCAGCATACGCAAGAGCCCCTGTGCTTCGAGTATCTCAAGCCAGCTGTGCCCGTCCCTGTGGAACGCAAGGTCGTGGTTGCCTTCGATTGCAAAGACGGGTATGGGTTTTTCAGCATCCCTGAGCTTATGCAGCACCTTATATGCCTGCAGGTACGTGGGCGCATTGATGTTGCGCTTGTGGAACAGGTCGCCCGAAATCAGCACGAATTCAACTTGATTGTCAAGCGCGTACCTGATAACGCTGTCAAACGTCCGTGCGATATCCCTGAAGCGCTCCTCAAGATTGTACTGCGCGTAACCGAGGTGAAAGTCACCCGCATGGATGAAGTTCATGGTGTACCATGAGGTTGTTAGGGGTTAAAAATGGTTGTGGGAGTGCGGGGCGAAAGTGATTAGGTTTATTAGAACAGCATGTCCTTTACAAAATGAAATAAGTGAGCTACCCACATACATTTATTTTATTTTTTCTGTCTTGCCAGTAACAGGAGCTGTTATTTTGCCATTTTTAAACCCAAAAGTTATCGGCACTTTGATCACATGAACCGTATCATCGCCGATTTCACGATAATCAATTTCTATATTCAGTTCGTAGTCGCCAATTGGATTGAGCGGTTCATCAGCAACTAATTTATTTGTCCAATATTGAGGAGTGAGCAATTCATTGGATGGTGAATATATAACTTCTATGTAAACAGGTTCTTTATCGACTAAACTGTAAAATGGAAAGAAAGATAATTTGCTTGAATAGTTTCCATCATTTATGTTGGAGCTTTTAGTTATGTTCTCTGGAAATACATATCTATTAGCAGAGATTTGTCTGTTAGTATCTTTATCTCTTATTAAAACTTTGATATTTGTTATTGATGCATCAAAGGACGCGGTAGCAATATTTTCTAAAGGGATTACTATGGAAGTTCCATAAATTCCATATTGTGCATCGCCAAAACGTAAATCCGGTTCTTCATTATTTATTTGATGACTAAACTGAGACCAAGCAATAACCACTCCAAAAATTGAAAAGATTAGGATACAAAGCTCTATAGACATTATAAGTGTTTGTCTTTTCGTTTCTTCTAATATTTCTTCATCTATTTTATTTTTTGTTATTTCTTGGTCTTTATTTCTCATGTGGTTTGCTCAATCTAAATTAATTGTGTTCACAAGCATTTAAAGATGTTGATTCAAGTGTCTTTCTAACAAAAAAATTTAAGTAGTATGCACTAACATTACAATAAAAATTGCTTTGAAAACGATTGCAAGCGAACTATGTAATCATATTGGCAATTGAGGGATAAAAATGAAGGTGAAAATATGTCTGACGATTGTGCTTCTAATCACAACAGGTTTTTCAGGATGTGTAGATGACAATAAAGTTAATCCAGAGCAAATTCAATTTAAAGAAATAAAATGGTTGAGCCCAAGCNNAGCTTTGATTTGGTTATCTACAATGAAGGAAAGGCAATCTCCCAAATAGAGATAAAAATTGGTTCATACGAAGCAGATGGTTATGTCAACATTTTGAAAAACGGAGAGAATGTTATTCATGTGCGTAAGCTAAAAAGTGACTATCCCTTTGAACTTAGTTCGCAGCCTGCGAAATCCCAATTATCTATATTTGCTGTTCCAGGTGGATATCTTGGAGAAGATATAATCGATGTAAAGACACCAGTAGAAATTGTTAGAAAAGTTGTAGATATGCCGTATATGAGTGTTGATGTTAAACCAGATAGCCTACCCATACACAAAACGGGCAATTATGTAACTGTAACAAATAAAGGAAATATTGCTGGAGATTTTACCATAGCACAAAAAATTGGAAGAATTGGTGAAGTAAGATCAACAGAGAATTTCATTGAGCAAGTTGCAAGAAATGATTGTGGCATAAATTCATTAAACTCTCCAATAGATACATCTAATATCGATATAGGTAGTTCAAAGAATTTTTATCTTAAAATAGATACATTTAGCGACAGAACTGGATGTTCATTAAGACAAGGAAAAGAAACCGGAACCACTCCTTTACAGGTATTTTATTATGACCCGTCCATGGGATTTATTCCAGTAGCAGATGTANNTGGAACCCGTGGTACTTGCAGAAGCCTTCCGCATCCTTCTGGTCAAGAGCCCCACTGTCGAATGATACGAGGTCTTTCGAGTACAGCGCATTCGGCGAGCTTCTTGCGATGACTCTTGCCGTGCCTTTGTAGAGCCGCACCGTTGTCTTGCCGGATACGCGCTCCTGTGTCCTGTCAATGAACGCATTCAGGGCTGCAAACAGCGGCTCGTCCACAAGCCCCTGGTACGCCATCTCAGACCATGTGGCATCGACCATTGCCTTAAAGCGCAGCTCTGCACGCGACAGCACGAGCTTTTCAAGGTCTGCGTGCCCTGCCAGGAGTATCGTAGCGGCGGGATGCTCGTAGTTCTCGCGCGCCTTGAGCCCGAGCACCCTGTCCTCCACCATGTCGGTCCTCCCGACCCCGTGCACGCCGCCTATTCTATTGAGCTCCCGTATCAGCGCGACGCCGTCCATCTCCCTGCCGTTAAGGGAGACAGGCACGCCCCTCTCGAAGCCGATGTCGATTGTCTCAGCCTCTGGCGCCTTCTCTGGCGAGACCGTCCATTCGTAGATATCCTCGGGCGCGATGAAATCCGGCTCTTCCAGCCTCCCGCCCTCGATGCTCCTGCTCCAGATG
>DUGO01000029.1:0-2828 GCA_013331375.1 Candidatus Methanoperedentaceae archaeon
TTTATGACCAGGTCTCTGTACGCTTTCCTGTAGGATTCTAATGGGATTTCATTCATTTCCTGACCTCATCTATGATATTATACCTGACCTTTAAATATATATAACATTACTCCCTGCCATACGTAACCACATCCATCCCTGCATCCACAAGGTAGTCAAAGTCGATGAGCCTGTCCCATCCAGCCTTATGGAATACGCCGCCAATGCACACGCCAAGGATGCGCCTGCTTTCCTGCTCCAGTGTTATCTCCTCGATAACAGCCTTCACATCATTGACATCAACGCCCATCTTCGGCATGGAAAGCCCTCCAAGAAGCACCACTGTGTCCGCATGCGGGTCGTCTCNNCGGGTTGCACCAGCCGGGGCACCCTATGAACGCGATTCTCCTTGAGCCGCGCATGAGCTTCCGGAATGCTGTGAGCATGCCGGTCAGACCTTCGGATTTCTCGACCTGCTTCATGGCTATGGATATGCAGGGCTACAGCTTAAGCCTTGCAGATGCATTTATTTCAGACCAATCCCTGCAGGAGACTTACTATTTCGTGCTTCCTGTTACCATACCTGCTGATGCATTATAGAGCAAGCCCGGTTTTATGACATTTGTCACCGTTGCAGTGAATGTCCCACGCGCATTCCTCTTCCAGTCCGAGTAAACGGTCGCCTTACCATCGCTCCCAGTCGAAGCCCAGTCCGCATCTGAGGTAACACCGCTCCAGCGAACTGATACGCTCGCGCCCTGGGCTGGAGACCCTGTCTCATCGACTACTGTTATCACTGCGGCTGCCCGTGTTCCTCGCGTCTTGTCCTTCTGTGAGGTGATAGTGATGCTCTGTATGTGCATCTTGCCGATAGTGTCGAAATTGCCGGCGTATTCTACAGCCGCGGATGCGTTCACGCGCCCCCAGCCATAATACCGGTCAAATCCAGAGCTTCCAAAGTCTTTTGCTGATGTGAACAGCACATTTCTCGTTTCATCAACCGATAACGACCTTCGTGCCTGCTTCATCAGTGCTATCACGCCAGATACGTGAGGCGTAGCCATGGATGTGCCGCTATAGCTGGCATAGGTATTGTCCGGCAGCGTAGAATAGATATTGACTCCCGGAGCCGCTATATCCAGCGAAATACCTTCACCTGACCACCAGGGTATCCCATCCGAGCCGTCAACTGCTCCCACGCCAATCGCACCCGACATGCAGCCCGGGATGGATACACCCGACTGACCATATAGGTTGTAGTTTCCTGATGCTGCCACAACTGCAACGCCTTTTGAATTTGCATAGTTGATGGCATTTGCCAGTTCAACGAACGCTGCATCGCAATTCTCGCTGGTATAGATATACGGGGATGACGTCCCGAGGCTCATGCTTATCACATCAACTTTGAACGTATCGGTCGCATTGTATATCGCAGCTATTATACTGCTGAAGCTCCCTGAACCTGATGCATCAAGGACTTTAAGCGCTATTATTTTCGTATCTGGAGCCACTCCCTTCGCACTGCCGCCGTTAGCTGTTATTATGCCAGATACATGCGTGCCGTGACCGTTATCGTCCATCGGGTCGGCATCATTATTGACAAAGTCCCACCCGCCAAGATAGCTGTCGTTTAACTCGGAATGGTTATAGTCAATGCCTGTATCCCGCACCACCACTATACTTCCCGAGCCGGTGTAGCCCATGTTCAAGACCGCATCTGCGCCGATCTGGTGGTCCGAGTTTATATCCATGGCATGCGCGGTCAGGTCTTCCATAAGACCCAATTCATTGGCGGCGTCTTCAGAGCATTTCAGTGACACAACCTTTCCGTAGTTGCGTAAGACTTCACAACCGCTATCCGCGTACTTTTTCAAATCGGCTTCACTTACCTTTTCTGTCACGTATTTCCTGGGGTTTTTACCTGTATCCTGTACAGAGCTGGCCGGCAAGGCGATAGAAACGACCACAGCAGCCAGCATAATGACGATTAACACTCCATGTATCCTCACGCTCACAACTCCAGATATGGTTCGTGTTTGAACTGATTACCCTGATTGTTTTAAGCTTTTCCCTTGCTGTCGTGACAGTTGCTGCACATGCCTAAACCGGCTTTTTTAATGTGTGCTTGTCTTTCCACCCTTGCCGCATTCCCTCTTCAGGTCACTGAAAAACGATGCAGTAGATGCGCAATTGTCATCACGCCTCGAGAACGTAACCTCATGGCAGCCGCACGACCATTTCGTGACCACTCCAGTTGCGCCGCCCCAGGGACACTGGACTTCCTCGCAGCTCTCTTCCTTCGCCATTTAAGCCTCCACAGGCATTATAAGTACTCATCTGCCCCGGCTTATGAAGCTTTCGGGANNTTTCAGAGGCGCTTGAACATCAGCGACATGATGCTGGCTTTGCCGGTCGGCGCGGCTCCAAACGGCGGCACTGCCGTCGTCTCCCACTCCCTGGCTGCCCTGTCATTAATCTCCTTGAATATCCGCTTGTATGCCCTGCAGTGCGGGTCAACGCCCTCTATCCTTCCGTTTGTGGGCGCTATCGCATTGTACGGGCAGCCTCCCCTGCAATGCCGGATGTACGAACAATCTTTGCATTCCCTGTCCACGTAATCCCTGAACCGGAACATGAGCTTCCACGCTTCTGATTCTGCGAGGTCTTCCTTGCCCGGATTGTCATGGACGTTACCCATGACGTATTCGGGCATGCCCACAAAGCGGTAGCAGGGATAGATGCCGCCGTCAGGTCCCACTGCAAATGTATCGCCCATGCAGTCCACATAGGTGCAGACCGTGCCCCTGTTCGTGAACACGCATTTGCAGAGGTGGTCGATGTTCATGATC
>DUGO01000029.1:2928-5387 GCA_013331375.1 Candidatus Methanoperedentaceae archaeon
CCCTGAGACCATGGGCTTTTGCTATCTCGTAGCCCTTCATGGTTTTATCGAAGTAGCCTTTTCCCCTCTGGAAGTCGGTGAGCTCCTTCGGACCGTCGATGCTCGTGCCGAGCGGGATGTTGTATTTCGCAAGGATGTCTGCAAGCTCTGGCGTCATTTTCCAGAGGTTCGTCTGCATCGCAAATGCAGGCTTCAGGTGTTGCAGACCTTCGGACAGCAGCGGCAGCGCCTGCCTGTAGAATTCCGCCCCTGCGAGCAGCGGCTCGCCGCCGTGGAATGTGAACGTTACAGGGTCCTTGCGGAAATTCTTGAGCCACCTGACCACGTCCTTGACGGTCTCGATGCTCATTTTCGGAGACCCCTCCTCCGAGCTCCAGCAATAGCTGCACTTGGAGGGGCAGCCGAGGGTGGGGATTAGCATCACGTGAAATGGCATAGCGTCTTCACTGTACCTTCTTTAACTATTAATAGTTCTCCGGTAGTAATTAATATATTGCGACAATTATGGTGTTGCGAAAAGTGAAAGATAAGAATGCTGGAGCTTACAGTTCCTTCGTTCAGCTCACCCCGGCTTCACAGCCACATGTATCACGCGCGTCAGGCTCCTGTGCACCCTCTGCCTGTGCACCTGCTCGCTCTCAAATCCCGCAGCAGCCATCTCATCTTTGATACACCTGTCTGCCACGACCACAGCCCTTTTGCCAAGCCTGAGCCCCCTGTGCATCTCAGCCAGCGAATCCTCCAGCAGCTCTTTCCGCGAGCCCGCCAATATTATGGCAGAGTGCCCGTAGGGTATATCGCATGCTATAGCGCTCACGCTGTCATCCGCAAGCCCGAGGCTCCTGGCATCCTGGTACATGAGCGTGAACGGCGCACCGTAGTGCACGAGGTTCAGCTTCGCGCCGAGCAGCACTTTCCTCTGGACATCGGAACCGAGAGCGTGGATGCCCATGAGCCCCGCCTCAACCAGTATCCCGCCAGTGCCGCAGAAAGGGTCAAAGACCATATCCACAGCCCGGGCGAGGTTCACGAGCACGCGGGCGACCTTCGGCATGAGCACGCCCGGGTAAAAGAACGGCTTGTACTGGGGTCGCCTCCGCTCAAAAACGGAGCTGTCGATGAGTGAAAGCGTCCTCCCGAATACGCATTTATCGCCTGTCAGCACCGCCCTGAGTTCGAAATCCGGGTTATCAAGGCTTGCACTGTAGCCCATGTCATATACCAGTTCGCCGATGCGCCGCTCGAGCTTCGCTGATGAGAGAGGCGTACCGATATTCTTCACCCGCACACGGAAGCTCAGCCGCCTGTCCGCAGAAAGCTCCACGCCTCTTACCATCTCAGCAATCTCAGGCTCGCTGGCGTCCGATACCCCGAGGACGTCAATGATGCTTCGCGTCATCGCAAGCCGCTGCCCGATTCTTTCCGAAAAATCCGCATCCACGAGCAGGCAGCGCGGAAGCCCCAACTCAACGCGAAAGCGTATCCCCAGTGCTTCCAGACAAGCTGTCACCTCTGCAGATGGCAGCGTCGCATGCTCACCCGATAGCTCAAATGCAAGCATGGTATCACTGCATACCCTGCCTGAACTCCCTGAATACCCACGACATGACCGAATAATGCATGAAGCGCCTGTACATGCGCTCCTCCGCCAGCCGCTTTGTATAAGCATCCTCCTGCCATTTGAGCCCGGGATACTCGATGTTCTTTAGCAAAAGACCGTAAGCTGGCGCAGGTGTTAGCCCCTCTTTGAACTCGCCGGGTGCAAGCATCTGCGAGAGCCAGTCCATGTTCCGCGCCCCGCTTCCCACAAGTGACAGCGCTGTGACTATCTTGCGCACCATATGCCAGAGAAATGCGTTCGCCTTTATGTCGATGATTATGACGTCGCCTGCCACCCGGATGTCGAGCCGCTCAACGATGCGCACAGGGTTCTTGCCCCTCCCAACAGTCGCGAAGTTCGTGAAGTCGTGCTCCCCCCTGAGCAGGGTTGAAGCGTTCCTCATCCTCGGGATATCGTGTCCTTCGGAGCACATGAAGTAGCGGTACTCACGCGCGGTTGCGTGCCTTCTCGGGTCAAAGTCCTCTCCGACCTCTGCCCTTGCCCATAACCATACCGGCTCAGGCAGCTTGCTGTTAATAGCCCTCGGTATAGCGGCAGGGCTCCCGGTATTGAACGCGATGGTCTGGCTTAGTGCGTGCACCCCGGCATCAGTCCTGCCTGCAGAGGCAAAATCCGCATCTTCCGGCGAGGTGATGATGCCAAGACCCTGCAGTGCAGTGAACAGCTCTCCCTCGATGGTCCTCACATCCGGCTGCACCTGGGAACCGCTGAACTCAGTGCCAATGTAGGCAAGCCTGTAGGCGTAGCGCATGGTCTATTCATTACGCAGATTGCATTTAAATATACCTCCGCAGGAAAGCCGCAAACATGCAAACATGGGGGCTGTCAAAAAGTCTGG